>JAGQWV010000298.1 GCA_020437045.1 Saprospiraceae bacterium
ATATTGTTTTCTGATTCCATTATTATATGTTTTACTTATTTAATTCAGGCTCAAAAATACTCGAGTTGGTTATTGAAATAAGTGATGAAGATCACGCATGTATCGACATCAGGTGTATCCTAACGACCCTTGCCCTTATTGACACAGTATTAAATGATCATCATAATCAGAAGTGATCGACATCATTTACTTTGGCAGTCAAACCAGATACCTTCAGAAAATTCTATTGCTTTTTCGCACCCTTATATTAATGATAAATGAGTTTGCTATGAAAAAATTATTATTGGCAACAGATTTTTCAGATGCCTGTAATCACGCATTGGATTATTCCATTTCACTCGTCCATGGCTCGGACCTCAAAATTGATTTAATTAATGTTTACGATATTCCAGTCGTTGTAAGCAGCAGTATGCCAAGTCGGGCTATCGATGGTATCATGTATGAAAAGGCCAAAGCGGTAGAAAGCCATCTTCAGGAATTAAATGAAAAAATTCCGTTGGAAAACAGGGGGCATTTTACAGCCATATATGGTTCCTATGCAGCGACAGAAATTGCAGAATTTGTGAAGAAGAAAAATCATGATTTAATAGTCATGGGATTACGGCAGAAATATGGATTACTTGATAAAATGATGGGAACCGTCACTGCGCATACCATCCAATTGTCTACCGTCCCTGTTTTGGCGATACCTAGTCAAGCAATATTTTCACCATACAGGAAAATACTATTTCCGACCGTACATTCCTCTTTGGAGGATATTTCGGAGACAGAAACTAAGGCAATCGTATGGTTACTTGCATTTGCTAAAAAATTTTTCAATCCCTCTATTCACATGCTTCATATTGAAAAAGATCAATCCAATGAATTGCTTGATGTGCGATATAAAGGGGGCAAAAAAGTTAAATTAGATCTGGTAATTAGCCACGCAGAAACCATTGAAGATGGTATTATAAATTTCTATGAGAAAGAGCATGCAGAGCTCCTGGCTTTTTATAAACCATATCGCTATTTCTGGGAACGATTGTACCACTCCAGTCTTATAAGAAAAGTGCTGTTCCATAGCCGGATTCCACTTTTGATCTTCAGATAGCGATAATACTGTTTCATCTCTCAGATGGGAATATCACTTCAATCATTGGCGTTGGAAATCGGCAAAATCTCCGGAGTGAATTATTTGTACAAATAAATTGTTATTAATATATATAACACAGCCACATTATGTTTGTGAGAAATCCGCTCAATGAAGGTATTTTCCAGCTGTTGAATCAGATCGCAGATTTGCTGGAACTACAAGAAGCCAGCACTTTTCGTATTACTGCCTACCGTAAAGCCGCTAAAGAAATTGCGGGTATGGGTGATGATTTGAAATCCCTGGCGCTCAAAAAAAATATTAAAAAACTGGAGGCTCTGCCATCCATTGGACACAGCATCGGAAACATTATTATTGATTATTATACGAATGGTCATAGCCAATATCTGAATAGATTACGGGGTGACGTGTCCTTTGAACATATCATTGAGAAGATACCGGGTTTGGGGCCTACTTTAGCCAAACGTATCACCCGGCAGCTCAATATCGACACCCTGGAGGAGTTAGAGCAAGCTGCCTATGATGGCAGACTGGCTCAAGTACCGGGATTCGGCGGTGCACGCCTGCATCTGGTCAGAATGGGGATCGAGGAAATGCTAAATCGAAAGAAGCAAACAAAATCCTGGCAATCAAGTTTTGAATTTGAATCAAGACTGGAAAGTCCGGGAATTCAGGTCTTATTGGAAATTGACCAGAAGTATCGAAATTTAGCAAACCAGGGAAAATTAAAAAACATTGCTCCCAAAAGATTTAATCCTAAAAACGAAGCATGGCTGCCGATATATCATACTGAAAAAAATGATTGGCATTTTACAGCTTTATATTCCAATACCATCAGGGCTCATCAACTAAACAAACAATATGATTGGGTAATTGTCTTCTACCAAAAAGACCAGGTGGAAGGTCAGGTGACTGTCGTGACTGAAACAAAAGGACCGTTAAAAGGAAAGCGCGTCGTAAGAGGTTGGGAAGAAGATTCTGAAAAATATTATTCTATGCCTTTATTATTGGAATCCCAGGCAGATTAGCAGCTTTGTTAGTTAAAAAATCATTGCCTGGAGAAGTAGTGCCAGAGCAATCCATTTGACATAATTCCAAAGGACCGGATATTTTACAGAGATCATAATCAGACCTTCCACCACCAGAAGCACGGCGAGGGCGACAAACATTGTGAAAGCAAAATCAGTTTCCAAAGCTGAAGTCAGCCTTGCCAGCAAAAAAATAGACACCGTCATTAAGATGTAAAACTTCGTATTCCAACTTAATTCCCGCCGTAAATCATGTGTCGTTTTCACTATCAAATAATTTTAATTTATAAAATTATCCACGTCCTATGATGCTGTTTTGAAGGACGGACGCCTGGACTTGAGTTGTCGCTCAACGGCATCGACCAACTGACCATATTCAAATGGAATCGTCAAATAGGTATTTATAGCGCTGTCGATACTTCTCACGACCTCCTCTCCATCTATATTAGGAGTTAAGATGATGATCGGTATTGCGTTTGAATTAGGTGAACAATGCACGGATTCTACTAGTTCATACCCTGACATGCCGGGCAGGTTGATATTGCATATGACGAGATCTGGCAAGATCGAAAACACCTTCTGAAGGCCCTCCAGGCCATCTAATGCAAACTCCACATTATAACCGGAAATCTCCAGGATTTCACCGATATTTTCCCGCATTTTCTCGTCCGCTTCAATCACCAAAACCACTTTCATATTTCACCTATTTTGCTTGGTTACAAATCAAAATTAATTTGTGAATCCGGAAAATGACTTGTATCAAACCGGGCACTGACACAAATCAATGTATAAACGAACAGTCATGTCAGACCCCTCATTTTGTGGAGACAAATCATATGGTTCTATTGATAAAATTGAAAATAGAGCAGGCCGGTGTTTCCACCAGCCTACTACCCCACAAGACCTCAATACCTCACAATTCGATAATAGCCCCTTCCCAGAGGAACTGCCAGGTACCTCCAGGGACGATAAAGATTATTATACCTCCATCTATTCCTGAAGAAATACGTGTTCTCATCAAATTTCCAATAACCAGGGGTCCATTTCCATTCCTCTGCTTTGCGCTTCCAGTTCCAGTGCCCGGAGATCCAAATATGGTATTCGCTGGGTTTTTCCGGACGGACTTCTTCAATTTTTTCAGGCCGCGGGGGCTTCACTGTCTTCGCTTGTAAATCATTAAACAGTAGGCCACTGGTAAGCCCAAGCAAAACAAAGATTCCGCGATAAAGAATATTTTTCATGACCATCAATTTAAGATCGCCCTCATTTTCCGTTCATTTGAATATGATCAGACTGGCGTGAAGAAAAAAAAGTGCATGAATTAAATAATGGTCACTGTATAAACATAGAAATTGCAGTATTGATATGCATTGATAACCAGCACCAGGAATCTTTTGTTGCTCCAATACCCATAATGTCAATGACTTTATGAATACTTTAAAAAACCCGGTCTATTTTATTAAAAATATTAACTAAGATATTCCGAATACTCGCCTACAATTTATACATTGAATCAAAATTAATTGCAAAGAATGATGTCTAGGACTATACTCATTGTTTTATATACGTTAATCTCCCTGCTAAATTCAGTAAATGCGCAAATCAAAGATGGAATCCTCACCGACGATGGCGCCTGGTGCTGGTTTTCAGATCCACGGGCGATCATGACACACGATGGAATGGTGATGACGGGTTGGGTCAAGAAGGATGGATCTATTGAAGCTGCCGAATTTAATCCGGTTGATGGCTCTGTTGACACCAAAATACTTTATCCACAGTTAGAATATGATGACCATGACAATCCGGCCTTTGCCGAATTACCCGATGGGTCCATTATCGCCATGTATGCCTGGCACGGGTCAAAAAGAGGAATTATATGGCAAAAAAC
The DNA here is from genome assembly GCA_020437045.1 of Saprospiraceae bacterium. Lineage (GTDB taxonomy): Bacteria > Bacteroidota > Bacteroidia > Chitinophagales > Saprospiraceae > JABDMH01. The sequence goes on from JAGQWV010000298.1 coordinate 4,007, forward strand.
CGACCAAAGCGGTGAGGTAGGGACATTTTCTTCGCCAACGATTATCCGGCCAGGAATCGAAACACTATTGCCCCACTTTCCTCGGGAAACATTTACGTATGCCAATCCCTATTATCTAAGTGACGAGAAAACGCTCTATAGTTTTGGAAGATGGATCGGATACAAACCTAATTGGATTAAATCAACAGACGGTGGCAATACCTGGGAAGATGAAAAAGTCATCATCAGCCGAAAGCCATTCGATCCAAACAATCGTCCTTATGTAAAATATATCAGTGACGGCAAATCAAGAATTCATCTGGTTTTTACCGATGGCCATCCCCGGATAGAACCACTCAACAGCGTATATCATTGTTATTACGAAAATAATGCCTTCTGGAGATCAGATGGTTCAAAAATCTGTGATGCCGATGAATTACCCTTTGAAACGGAACAGGCTTCCGTCATCTATAAAGCTGATTCGGTGTCAGGAAGGGCCTGGCTCGCCGATATAGGTCTGGATGATGAAGGAACACCATATGTACTTTATACCCGGCACCCCAAGGAAACCGACCATAGGTATCACTATAGTTGGTATAATAATGCGGCCCAAAAGTGGGAAGACCATGAAATTTGCAAAGCAGGCAGATGGTTTCCCCAGACTCAACCAGGTAAGGAAGAAAGGGAACAGCATTATCATGGTAATTTAACGATTCACCCATCCAAACCCAATACGATCTATCTCAGCAGACAAATAAACGGGAAATTTGAAATCGAAAAGCGAATTACCTCCGACAAGGGTAAAACCTGGGAAGTCATACCCGTTACTCAAAATTCAATCTATGACCAGGTGAGACCATTTATTCCTAAGAATACGGGTCCTGATGATCCAACCATCATTTTATGGATGGAGAATCATAGGTATATTCATTATACAGATTATGACACCAGTATCAGATATCAAATCGAACCTTAAGGTTTGGTATTTAGTATCATCATTCTGTAGAAGGGTCATCATCATCAATTTTACATACCGGGATATTATCTTTCGGATTATATGGTAAGTAAATACGGATTCTTTAGTACCTGCTTCTATTCGTTAATAATGATCTAAATCTCAGTCGAATGAATAATTCTATTTTCAGTTTAGAAAATGTATTCAAAAATTGGGAAGAATCCATAATCCTGTATCTTCCCAAAGTACTACTTGCCATCATTATTTTAGTACTGTTCTACCTCCTGGCCAAATTGGCCAAGGGAATAAAATTTTCTTTTTACAAGGGTTCAGTATCATCACACCGGGAGGTAGCCAAAATCCTGTCTAGTGTCATCTATTTTTTCTTACTTCTTTCAGGTGTTTTCCTTGCACTGCAGGTCGCCGGATTGGAGAAGGTGCTTACCCACTTACTGGCTGGTGCGGGAATTGTTGGTATTATAGCAGGCTTTGCATTTAAAGATATTGCATCAAATCTTTTTGGTGGTTTACTTTTAAAATTTCAAAACCCTTTTAAAGAGGGAGACTGGGTGGGTATCGATGGAAATTATGGATATATAACCGATGTGGGTTGGATCACTACTACCATAAAAACCATACCAGGACAGGAAGTATTCGTACCCAATCAGATAATTTATAGCGGCACCTTCACCAATTATTCGACCTGGGGTAAAAGAAGAATTATTTTGGAAAGCGGCGTCTCTTATGGTGACAATTTGGAGCATGTCAAAAACACAGCCCTTGATGAGGTAAAAAATATTGATGGAGTATTGGCAGAGGAGGGTATTGATTTTTACTTTACCGATATCGGTGGTTCTACCTATAATTTCATGTTGCGATTTTGGGTGAAATTTCAATCGAACGATGACTTTTGCAAAGGAATGGATCAGGCAATTATGCACCTTAAAAAAAGATTTGAACAAGAAAATATTTCGATTGCCTATCCGGTTACCACCTTAGATTTAGGAGTAAAGGGTGGCGTAAATATTTTTGACAAAGAGATCGCAATAAAATCTTAGACATTCTCAAGTGATGCACAGCACTTCTCCTCATTAGTCATCAGAGGAATCCAATTAGAATGGGGATAATTAATCATATGAGAATTTTGCTGTCAGTGATTAATGCTCTTATTCACTTTTTGTGGGTAAATGAAATACAATGTACCAAGACCAGATAACTATATATATTTATTTCGCTTTTTGCTATTACCCAATAGATGTGGGCAAAAGCCATTAATGTGTCTTGGCCATATTTTCATCAACGCAAATAATAAAATCGGCTTTACCTTTATTTTCCTCCAGAAGTTTTTTCAGGGATGGCTGATCCGTAGTGGCAATGGTGCCATACTGCAAGGTGGGTTGAGATTGTCTTAAATACCATAAAATACCTTCGTAATACTCAGAATGATATGTACCATTCATATGTAAAAACAGAGTTCCGGGCTGGTAGTATTTAAGAATAAAATGAGCCATCGTAGCATCACGCAATGCCTGCGCCATAACCAATTCAGGTGTCCCATGATGTGCCATCATTTCTAAAATATCCTGATAGGTCTTTAAATCAGGATCAAAAGGCATTGGTTGAGGTGCTATGTAAGATAATGCTTTCTCATCCAGCCCCTCCAAGGCTTTGAATCCGTAGCGATAAACATTCTTAGCATATTGAGCAGGGACATTTGTGGCAATAACTGGGATATGATGCATCTTGGCAAATTCGACCAAGGGTGCATAATCTGTATGATAATTTCCCCAAAGTCGCATAGTGGAATCAGCATCTATCTGCTCTAATTCTCCCTTAAGATATCGGTCTAACGGTTCCTGGTTGTCAGCTTCAAACATTTCAAACCCCAGAATCGTTTTTCTCACTTGAAATAAGTCCTGCAAAAGCTCCAATTGCAGCCAGTGATCAATAGGATTATTGTGTATTTCTCCAAAAAGGACAATATCCTTGCTGGCTAATTTCTTTTTCATTTTTCCATAGGAAATTCGTTTTCCCTTCGCATTAAAAATCTGATATGCTGGTTTATTCTGGGAATATGCCTGGGGCACCATCGACATCAAAAATAAAAGCAACCAATATTTATACATAAAATCAAAATATTATACCTTATCCGGTAAACTACAAAATATCGTTCGATCGGTCTTTTTTGTTGTCAGGTTGTCGTTCCTGCCAAATTCTAAAAATCCCACCCGATTGTCACGCTAAACCACCTTCCCGGCATAGGAGCTCCCAGAATATTTTGGTATTTTTCATTAAATAGGTTCTGAACCTGAATATCGAGCAATAAATCTTTGGTAAGATTATATCCCAATTTTAAATTCCATAGGGTGTATTTGGCCTTCAGTTCACTATTTATTGCCTGAGCTACTCGCGCATTTCTATTTTTATACAACCCTGATACAGTGAAGTGAAAATTCCCCATATCTAGCAATGAAGATAAAGTTGCCAGGTCGCGGGCATGGTTAGCGATATAAACAGATACCACACCTTCTTCATTCACAGTCTGTTGATGGGTATAACTTGCCATCAACTGCCACAGATTATCGAGTCCAAATCGATGTCTATAGGTAGTTTCCAATTCCAAACCCCGGGTGGTCACCTTTGAGATATTTTTGGCAAAATAATAATCAGCACCACTTTGCAAGTCTCCGATATTTCCGATCTCTGATTCATTGGTCAAAACATAATCGATTAATTGCCGGGACTGGCGTTGAAATCCCGTAGCTTTCATTTGCCATCTGGTTGTCAAAGGAATGTCGATGCCAATTTCCTCACTCCAACTACTTTCCGCCAGGAGATCAGGATTACCCAGGCTACGCCCGGGAGTGAGCATCGCCAGATTATTTGATACATAGCGTTCCGTATAGTCTGCCGCCCGAATACTTCTACCCAATGACCCTCTCAAGACCCAATTACCCAATAAATATGAGATATTAACCTGTGGCAGCACCTCCAGGTCATAGTTCTGGTCGTAATCAGCTCTCAGACTACTGCTGATGTTAAGACTTTCATCTGGTTTCCACAATCCCATCATATAGATTCCGGCATGTCCGTCCTGGTGATCACCACGATCATTACTCTTGATCGCCCTTCGATCTATTTGGAGTCCTGACTTAATGAGAAAATTGCCATTAATCTCCCATAATTGATTATATAAAACATTGATATAATTAGTCTTATGGTGGTTGGTTGAAGGAAAATCAGGACTAAATACAAATTCATCGGTATTGTATTTATAGCCTATCTGCAGGTCGCTGCTGGATTTTCCTCCCAACTTCTCAAGCTTAATAAGGTTGAAGGAGTTGGTAGTGATTTCGGTTGATTTATCAAAAGGGCTGGTTGTATAAAAATACCGCGCACTAAAATCCCGGTAATCATAGCTTGACCGGAGTTTCAGATTCCATTGGTTCGACAATGGCATCACCAGGGAAGCACCAATGGTAGCCACTTCAAAATAATTGCGGTATGCATCCAAGGAGACATCGTCCTTTTGGATTGCGGAAATAAGTTCTCCTTCAGACTTGGTGTATTGCGCTCCTAAACTAACTTTTGCTTTCTGACCCGCCGAGGAGAGATAACCTTTTGCCAAGATCTGGTCATGAGACCCAACTCCTAATGCAACGTCTCCACTCAGTCCCTGATCATTTTGGCCGGCAAAAGTTTTAGTGACGATATTGATTAATCCGCCCACTGCATCGGGACCATACATAGCGGCAGAGGGTCCACGCAATACTTCAATCCTGGCAATCTCATCATTAGCTACAGGAATATTGCCATTAAAATGAGCGGTAAGCGGATCATTGAGACGAACTCCATCTACCAATACAAGAACCTGGGCAAAGGTTGATCCTCGCATTAAGATATCGGCCTGTGCGCCAAATCCATTGCGGGATTGGATTTCCACTCCAGGAACCAATTGTAAAATTTCATCGATCGACACCGCCGGCATTTTCTTAATCTGTTCTGCCCGGATGATTGTGACATTTCGTCCTGTTTCCCGGATGGTCGCAGGGACCTGATTAGCAGTAACCAGAATGGTGTCGAATTCTTCCGACAGCTGAGCACCTGCTTGTACGTAGAGTAAAAGCATGAGCACTAAAGGCAATAAGGTTTTCAAAGTCTAAAAGCTTTTAGATCCGGGGCAAAGATCATAAAAAGTTTGAGTTCTTGGCATATGGTCTATTTCGTACCAAGATCAACACCTAAAACCTATTTTAAAATA
>JAGQWV010000299.1 GCA_020437045.1 Saprospiraceae bacterium
CCTAAGTCTGGAGTATGAAAAAGATGGTGATGATCCGTTTTTGGGATTGGCAGAATCAGTAGGTTATTGCCGGGGCATATTAAGCTATGTGTAAGCTATCAAGACTATTTATTTTTCTGTCTGTTAGGAAAGTTACAATTTTATCAAGGTTACCCCATCTCCTCCCTGCTCGGGTTCGGGATGAGAGATTTCAAAAGCGATATTATACTCCTGGAGTTTATCTCTGACTACGGTCTTTAAAATACCGTTGCCTTTTCCATGGATGACTTCCAGAAAGTGTAAGTTGGCGATCAGGGCTTTGTCAATAAAGTTTTCCAGTCGAAGCAGTGCTTCATCTTTTCGTAAACCCCGGATATCGATTTTCTGATGTACCTCTTCGGTGAGTTGCATCCGGGTATTAATTGACTTTTCGGCCTGGATATCGATGGGGGGGCGGCTGTGTTCGATGTCCGAGGGTTTTACATTCAGTGTAATATTTCCAGTGAGAACCGTGATTTTATTTTTCTGAATATTATCAATGACGCCGACCATGTCTCCAATTTTCATGCGTACATAGTCACCTATTTCGAAGGGTTTTTGGATTTTGGAAACAACAGATTTTTCAAGAATTTCCTGGTGAATTTCCTGAGTGTCTGTTTCCAGCACCGATCGCTCCTTTTTTAATTCTGCGCTTAATTTTTTTGCTTTATCGAGATTTTGATTTTCCCGGATTTCCCGGATTATTTTTTCTAGATCTTTGTTTGCCCGGGTTTGTTCCTGAAGTTGTAGATTCTTTTCATCCAATTTTAATTTTTTTCTGCGCACCTGCAGATCATTGGACATGCGTTCGTAGTTTTTTACTAGTTTGTCAAGGTCATCTTTCTGTTGTTCCAGGTCCCGCAATTTTTTATCCAGGTCATTTTTTTCTTTCTGTAGGTTGGTCAGTAGATAGTCGAGGCGACCTTCTTTCTTACCCATTTTATGCCGGGCATTTTGCACGATTTTTTCATGTAAACCACTGCGTTTGGCCATTTCAAAGGCAAAGGAACTCCCGGGTGAGCCCACATGTAAGGCAAAAGTGGGCTGAAGGGCTTCGCGGTCAAAGGCCATGGACGCATTTTCCATTCCTTCCGTTTTGGATGCGAGGATCTTCAGATTACCATAGTGAGTGGTAATGATGCCCCGGGCTTTTAAATGGTGCAGTCGTTGTAAAATGGATTCGGCAATTGCTGCACCGATCGTTGGCTCGGTTCCAGATCCGAATTCATCAATGAGAAACAACGTCTGGACGTTCGATTTTTCCGTAAACACCTTCATGTTTTGCAGATGCGAAGTATAGGTACTGAGATCTTCTTCGATACTTTGCTGATCCCCGATATCGGTCAGTATTTGTTTGAAGACACCCATGGTGCTTTGATCATCCACCGGCGTCAATAAGGCAGATTGATGCATCAGGCAAAGGAGTCCAACGGCTTTAAGCGTGATACTTTTACCCCCGGCATTCGGACCACTGATGACGATGATGCGTTGCCTGTCATTGATTTCGAGATTAAAAGGGATGACACTGTGGCGATCGGCCTGATGCTTGAGCAGGAGCAGAGGATGATAGGCCCGGTGCCACTCAAAAGAGGGAGATTCCGTGCACTTTGGCATGGAATGTATCCCTAAGGCAATAGCCTGGAGTGCTTTGGCCTGAATGATGTCAAATTCAACGACTACTTGAAAATTGGCCCGGATGATATGCAAGTGTTGATGGAGATCCTGACACAGCAGTTTGAGGATCTTCCGGATTTCCCTTCGTTCCTCATTCTGCAGTTCAAAGAGTTCGCTATCCAGCGCCAGGGTTTCTTCCGGTTGCATAAAGACTGTTTTTCCGGTAGAAGATTCATCATGAATGATCCCTTTAATTTTTCGTTTGTATTCGGCCAGGACCGCCAGCACTCTGCGGCCATTTCGATATGATTCAAAGTTATCTGTCAGAAAATTCTTGTCTTTGTAGAAACTCAAGGCCCGGTTGAAGGCATGATCAAGTGCAGCGGACTTCGATTGTAAATCTTTCCGAATTTTAGCCAATTCAGTAGATGCGGAACTTTTAATATTACCTTCCTGATCAAAAATCTGATAGAAATGTTTCCGGACAGTAGGAACGGGTTCCGTTTGGGTCAGCACGTAGTAGAGTGGTTTCCAACGGATACGTTTGTCTTTGCTGAAAAAATCAAACCACCCAGCCACCATATCCAGCTGGTGTCTAAGTTCCAGCAGATCCTCAATTTCCAGGACACTATCCCGAATCTCCAGAAGCTCCAGACTTGGACTGACATCGTGATATTCGGATACATGGATACGGTTGGTATCTTGCATGGTTTCCTGGAAGCAAAGCACTTCCTCCAGTTTATTTCTGATGATCAGTGCATCCTCATAAATTTCCAACTGATCAAACTGTTTCCGGGCAGGTATGCCACTGCACCTTTTGCGAAGATCCTGCAGTATTTTATCGAATTCCAGCTGTTGAAAGAAATTCGGGGGATAGAAAAATGCCATAGTGTTGCAATCTACAACCAGTACTAAACCACGAAGGTAAAAGATTTTTAAGTGGATCAACAAGTGCGTTCAGGAAAGGTGTGGGTTCTGCAACCACATTTGGTGTATGACCGGCAAGGAAATATTTTGCAATTTTACATATGATTTGGCCACAAACTACACTCAATTGTCGAGGTACTTTACTGGATCTTAAGAATCCGGTTGTGATGGGCATTATTAATACCACTCCCGATTCTTTTTATAAGGGTAGCCGGTTTCAATTTGTAGAAGAGACCATAAAGCGGGTGGGGGAGATGATCACAGAGGGGGTCGCAGTAATCGATATTGGCGGTATGTCCAGTCGTCCTGGTGCCGGGAAGATAACACCGCAAGAAGAAATTGAGCGGTTGAAGCCGGTACTGTCTGCTGTAAGAGAAACGTTTCCGGATCAAATAATCTCTGTAGATACGGTTTGGTCGGCAGTAGCGCGCTGGGCACTGGATCTCGGGGTGCATATGATTAATGATATTTCGGGCTGGCAGATGGATCCTCTTTTATTGGATGTCATTGCTGAATATAGAGTGCCTTATGTCCTGATGCATATGAAAGGTACTCCGGAAACCATGCAACTCGAAGCTCACTATAACGATGTAGTGATCGAGGTGGTCGATTTTCTCATCCAAAAATTAGGTGTTTTGATGGAGAGAGATCTTTATGATATCATCGTAGATCCCGGGTTTGGATTTGCAAAAACCAGTGCCCATAATTTTGAGCTTTTGCAGAATTTGCATGCCCTGCAGATTCTGGAGAAACCTGTCCTGGCTGGGCTATCCCGAAAATCTACGATTCAAAATACTCTGAGGGTGGAGGCCGAAGATACGTTGAATGGTACTACGGCGATGAATATGGTCGCGTTGCAACAAGGGGCCAAAATTCTTCGGGTGCATGATGTAAAGGAGGCGATGGAATGTATCAAACTCTATAATCAACTTAAACGATACGATCGTACAAAATGGTTGTAGCGTGTTGCATTCAGATTTGGGAGGCCGGAAATAATTGCAGAAGGACCGGAGGCAAGCTTAATTCTTACTTTGCGTAGCCCATCCTGAGATATTACTAGGAGTACGTAACTTATTGTATTTTTGCACGTTAGTACTCTGGGATGAAAGAGGATCAGGAAAATACGCAGTTCAAAATTGTATTAAGATGCATCGGATACAGCATCTTGCTATTCTTCCTCCTGGTCTTATTATTTACCTTATTGATTCAGGTGCC
>JAGQWV010000300.1 GCA_020437045.1 Saprospiraceae bacterium
TGTTGATGGTGTTAATACCCACAGGGCTTTGCAACCAAATAGGACCACCATTAGGTTGAATTGTAAATCTGAGTTTATTATAGGTCTCATCTACCACATAAAACTGATTGCCATTGAAGGCTTGAGAAGTACCGATAAACCAGCTTTGTGCGGTAGAGCGCATATAATATCGAGCCCATGAATTGGTGCCACCGGTGGTCTGAGCCACGAAATGTGTAGTATTTGCGAAACTTCTGACTGGTCCGGCCACATCTAGGAGGTAACCACCTAGAGGAGAAGTTGTTCCGATGCCGACGCTGCCACCATTAGGATTAAGTAAGGTGTGGGCACCATCGACACTGAAGTAGAGAGGAAGACCTGTTGCTGTCTTGTAATTGTATCCAGAAATTTTCAGATTAGATCCACTGCCGCTTTGTAGGACCAAGCTATTTCCAGATATGGTATCCGTGATTCTCTGTTGTGCACCAAATCCAATACCCTCCACCTGAAATCCAGTATTTTGTGCGTGGGAATTAAATATGGTCAGAATAAAAGCTGCCGTCAACGGGAGGATGGTTTTGATGATTTTCATTCTGTTAGCAATTTAAAGATGATTATAAATAAATTGATTGCTGTGAATTTCGTGATCTTGCTAAAAAATTAAAATCACACAAAAGAGGGATTTTCTAAAATCCATTTGTTACAAATTTTAAGAGGGTGTTTTCCTTTTGATAGTTTACTTTCGAACTAAGAAATAAAAATCGGGAACGAATCAAAAATGAATCGTTGGATGCTATTGAGATCTCGCTGACTTGAGTAAAGGCGCTAAATAATCTTCTGATTTGTCATAGCCTTTGGGATAAAGATAAGTGCCCACATCTTCCCCTGATTTATCTTTTTCGACCTGAATACGATGGTCGCGTGCATATGGATCATTTCGAATGCCGGTGACCATCCAGCTTATTTTGGTGAAGGGTTTGCTGGAGGTGATTTCAAATCTATTATTTCGTATTTCTTTAGAAATATAATTCTCGGCATATTGACCTACGCATGTCAATTGATAGCGGAAATCCATGTTTAATGTCTCAAACCACTCTGGTAGGACGACCTCGGCAAGCCCCTGTGCGTCTGTGGTGACTACACCATCGTAGATGTTTTTCATGTCCGGGGATTCCACAAAAGAATGCAGTAGATATTTATTCTGCGGATCGAGTGGATGATCTATCATAAACGCTCCAGAAGATTTAGTAAGCCGGCCATTAATGTGGGTGGCACCATTAAAGTAACCGGCATATCCTCCTTCTGTTGAGAGGTTATGTCCAAAAATGGCAACACCTAGACCAAGTGCCGCACCATATACACCATAGTCTCCCTCAATGGTTGCCGCGTAAACCGATGTTGGTCTTGTGGTCTGACCAATGAACAGTCTTCCACCTCCACTGTTGATGTGGGTGTCTGCACCATCGACACCGATATAAAGAGGTTGGGCGGCACCGGTATTATAGTTATATCCGGTTACTTTTAAATTGGCGGCTTCACCACTTTGAAAAACCAAGCTATTACCGGATACGGTGTCGGTGATTCGTTGTTGGGCACCAAAACCAGTTCCTTCGATTTGCAATCCGATATTCTGGGCTCCCAAAGTCAATGCACCCAGGATCATCATCAGGAGGATGGCCTCACACCTTTGTTTCAAGATTTTCATTAAACCTGGTTTTGTAAGGAAAATTAGGACATCAGTGAAAAATAGACAATCACTCAAGTGAGTGAATTCCTATTTGGAAAGGTCAAATAATATGCTCGCGCAAGGCTTTGGCGATCGCTTCCTTTCCGCAATTAACATGGAGTTTGTGGTAGATGTTTTTGAGATGAGATCGGGTGGTATCGAATGAAATAAAAAGCTCTGAGGATATCATTTTACTGCTGAATCCCTTTCCCAGAAGCGTTAGAACTTCCATTTCCCTAGCCGTAAGGTTGTAAATGTTTGTCGACTTTTGTTTGAAGGAGTCCAGAACTTTTCTTGCCACACTTGGCGACAATGGAGCTCCTCCGTCCAATACTTCCTGGATGGCATCAAACAGTTTGGAAGGTGCGGTTTTTTTCAGAATATAACCATTTGCACCAGCACATAGGCACTGGAATAATTTATCATTGTCTTCGAATACCGTATACATAATGACGGAAGTCTCTGGTCTGGTCTCTTTGACCACTCGAACTCCTTCGATGCCACTTTGTCCCGGCATATCAATATCCATGAGAACGACATCTGGTGTGAAGGATCTCACAATTTCAGTTGCGTTCAAGCAATCACCATAATCCCCACAAACCTCAAATAGAGGTTGGCACTGTAAGAGGAAAGCTAATGATTGCCGAAGTCGATCATTATCCTCAAATATGACGATTCTCACAGGCATCTTTCAGATAAAGCTAGAATATTTAAATTAGAAATTATTTCACTCATTTGTGTGATTATTCTTTTAAGGGTAAGGTGATTTCAATGGCAGTTCCATGATTAAATTTAGAATCGATGGAGATTGTGCCCTTCCATTTACGCGTTCGCTGTTCAATATTCCTGAGTCCATTTCCATGGGAATTATTAGTTCTTAGAAATCCCTTGCCATTATCCTTTATCGAGAGTCGTAGCACCGAGGTAATCAAGTGTACCTCTATGTATACTTCTTGTGCGTCAGCATGTCTGCAAATATTGTTCAGTATTTCTTTGTACATCAAAAAGATATCCCGGCGCTGTTCCATATTTAATGTTCGACTTTTAAATTTTTCATCAATATGGAGATGATATTTAATATTGGATCCATCAAATAACTCAGAAGTGTACCGGCGCATCCGGGCCAGGGTTTCTTCGAGTGAATCATTCTGACTGTTTACACTCCAAATGATATCATCCATTGCTTGTGCAGATCCTTGTACCTCTTCTTTGATTCGTATGAGGAAATTTTCTACGGTCTGTGGTTGATCCAGGTGCCTTTGACTTAATTCAGATAAGATATTAATGTTAGTAAGAGACGATCCTATATCATCATGCAGATCAGTGGCTATTTTGTCCCTTGCTTTTTGCCATTTCAGCATTTGATTAATACGATACTGATAGATCGAAAGCAATATCAGGAAGAGAACGAAAATTATAATTGAATAAAACCACCAGGTCTTCCAATAGGGAGGACTAATAATAAAATCAAAGTTGGCGGCATCACCCGGGAGATTATTGAGTCCATATGCCTTTACTGCAAATTGATATCGTCCTGGTTCGAGACCAGAGTAAGAAATATTGTGAAGGTTTTTCGGAATGCTCCACCTGGTGTCAGTTGCTCCTAGAAGTCGATAACTATAGAGTATAGCTTTTTCATTGAGAAAAGAAGGAACACTAAATTCAAAAGTAATGCTACCCAGTTTGTAATTTAATAAAGGTGGTCCAGTCTTGATGTCAAGATCTTGATTGCCTGCGGTTGCAGAGGAGATAGAAACTCTCGGTACCGTAAGTGTATCCACTTTGTCATCATGAAATCGTACAAGACCGGAAAATCCACCAAACCACAGATAATCATTTTTACTAGCAACAATGCTATATAATTCACCAAAAAAATTATTTAACCGACTAAAATTGAAAATTCGATATCCGTCAGGTTCCGGTATTAATTTATTAAGTCCATTGTGGGTTCCTACCCAAATATTTTCGTTTTCATCTTGAGCGAAACATGAAACCCAATTTGAACTCAGACCATTGGTCTTGTCATATTGTAATATTGACCAAGCTCCATTATTATTTTGATTGAGGCGGATCACACCATTATATCTCGTGCCTATCCAATAATTTCTATTGTTATCAATAAAGAAACTTCGAATATGCAAGTTGTTTATAACCTTAGAGAATTCAGAAATTTCGGTTTCTATGGTACTAGAAGAATAATCTAATTTGATACGGAATAATCCAGACTCCCAGGTACCTGCCCAGAGAAAACCTTCATGGTCCAGGTTCATACAGGTGATGCGTTGGTCTAAGGCAAGATGCGTAATGGACCCGTCCGGCGGCTTTACAAAAATGCCATTAAAACTGCTTAGAAAGATATTATTCCTTGAATCGACTTCAGCCTGGGTGTAATTCCTTTCGATAGTAGATACTAACTGAAGGGCATGTTCATTCTGTTCCGGAATGACGAGGATCCCTGCATTTGCAATGGCCAATATCGCTGGTTTACCGGGATCTTTCTCAATAGATTGATAGACTCCCACTGGTCCAAAAGGTTTACAGGTAATGTCCGTGGCTCCCATTTTGAAGATGTTAGTGCTATTATTAAAATAGACATCATCGAATTCCCCTATGGTAAGATGTGATACATTCTCGATGAAGGTGCCATCTTCATGCATAATAAATTTGAAGTCGTTTTTCATGACCAATTTAACCAGGCCTAGTTGGGAACAAGACCAAATGTTTTTTTCCCGATCTTGAAAAAGACCAGTGACCAGATTGGTTGGCAATCCATTTCTGGTGGTAAATATTTGACTACTGCCTGGACTTGAAATACGAATTAGACCTTGTAGCGTACTTAGCCAATAATTACCATCTACATCTTCAAATAATTGGTATATATCTTTGTCTTTTAACAGGTGGCTTTGAAAGCTTTCGGGTAAAGGGTAGAACGCTACAGTACTGTTTTTTTTCTGAACTCTATTTAATAATCTTAAAATATTGTGACCACAAAGCCAAATATTATTTTCCCGATCGACGGAGATCGACTGATATACTTGCTGAGTTTTATCGGTGGCAAAGACTTGAAAATTTTTGTCAAGAATTACTGCGTTAAAATCCGAATCAAGGATAATAAATAGTGAATCATTTATTTTTGCAAAATCCTGGACACTTTTAAATGTCTGATGATGCTCACTGTAAAATTTTTTATTTTTAAAAATTAAAATACCCAGATCATCAGTTATGGCATAGGTGGCACTTCCTGATTTAATAAATTTATTAACCGTTATTGAATCTGTAAGTGGTGTAGATAATTGATTGTCTACAATGACGTCGATGTGATGATTGTTTTCAGCTACATAAATGGTCTGATCGTCATCTATGTAAAGATCGTTTATTAAATCAAATGTGAGGCCCGTAGAGGAGCTATAATTGGTAAACTTATGACCATTATATTTGCTCAGCCCTTCCCAAGTCGCTATCCAGATGAATCCTTCTGTGTCTTGGGTTATTTTTCTGATTTGGTTGGCAACAAGACCATCTTGTATCGAATAAGTCTCGAAAATTGACTGTTGAGCAGTTGATGAAGTGAGGAAAAATAAAAAGGAAATTACCAATATTGATCTCATTGCAAATCAGAAGCATAATGAAGAATCAAGTCCATCTCCAAATCATTACTCAAAATAAGTCTACCCATTCAATAAATCAAGACCAGCGATTCTCTTTTTTAAGGATGATGGAGTGACTTATTCTACAATTACCTTTCCTTTGTGGTTAACGTTAAAATTGCAAGAGTTGGCAATAAAGCAAAGTCTGTTTGCTTTTGAATGAATGCGATCGATTTGCTCGACATCGTGACTTGATGCAATCGTTACCTCCGGTCTCAAAGTGACTTCGGTAAAATGACCACCTCCATCTAGCGATTCTTTCATGATGCCGATCGCATGGTCATGATATTTCTTTACAATGATACCATCAGCAGAACACAGATGGAGGAACCAAAGCATATGACATTGTGATAAAGACGCAACGAAGAGTTCTTCCGGATTATATCGGGCTGCATCTCCACGAAAGGAAGGATCGGAAGAAGCGTAAATGGTGGATTTATTACCACTTCTGACTTCATGGTCACGGGAATAACCGGTGTAGGAACTGGTGCCTGAACCCCGGTTTCCTGTCCATTCTATATCAACCTCATACAAATGGCTTTTTTCTTTCATCGCGGTAATTAAGCTAGTATGGGATTGACCAAAGTGCCATGTACATCGGTAAGCCGATAACGACGACCCTGATGCTTAAATGTAAGTTTCTCGTGATCTATGCCTAAGAGGTGTAGCACAGTAGCCTGAAAATCATGAACGTGTACTCCATTTTCTACCACATTATATCCAAAATCATCGGTGATCCCATAACTGGTTCCTGGCTTTACACCGGCACCTGCCATCCAAACAGTAAAGCAACGTGGATGATGATCACGGCCATAGTTGTCTTTGGTGAGGCGGCCCTGCGAATAATTCGTACGACCAAATTCACCACCCCAAATAACTAGTGTGTCTTCTAAAAGTCCTCGTCGTTTCAAATCCGTTATCAATGCGGCAGATGCCTGATCGGTATCACGACATTGGGATGAAAGCTCTCTGGGCAGATCGGTATGTTGATCCCAACCCAAGTGATAAAGTTGGATGAAACGGACGTCCCTTTCTGCAAGTCGGCGAGCTAAGAGACAATTGGCAGCATAGGTACCTGGCCTTCGGGCATCCTGGCCATACAATTCAAAGACTTCATCAGGTTCATCACTCAGATCCAGTGCTTCGGGAACGGACGTCTGCATGCG
>JAGQWV010000301.1 GCA_020437045.1 Saprospiraceae bacterium
CCTATGATTTTAAATCTACCACCACAGCGAGCATAATATTCAGTAGATTTAAAATCATAGGTTGATCACCTGGCAGGAGGCTGGGAGGAAGGTCCCATTTATTTAGGTGATCAACCTATGATTTTAAATCTACTGAATATTATGCTCGCTGTGGTGGTAGGTCCCTTGATGGAAGAGTTGGTGTTCAGAGGTTTACTTCTACAGCGTTTAATGGTGAAGATGTCAGTGAATAGAGCGCTGATAATTTCATCCATACTTTTTGGAGTGTTACATTTTGAGTCATGGCTGAGTGCAGCGATATTTGGCTTGATGATGGGTCTTCTCTTCCTCAAAACAAGTAATTTATGGGTGCCTATCATCGTACATATATTTAATAATCTCGTGGTGGTTTCTTTAAACTTATGGCAATATCGTCAGGGACAAGTTTGGACTTTAGAGGAGGCACACATATTTTTACCCATATATTTGGTTGCATTTATGATCTTGCCGGTTATTATTATTTTCATTCGAAAATATTGGCCTCAAGACCATATGCAACTGCCATACTTACTAAACCAAAGCCATCAATGATGAGGGATTTTACTATCTTTTATCACCAGGAGGGGTAAATCTATGCTGCCATGAGAGGTATTGTCAACAGTACGATAAAATTGTATCTCAAAACCCGTTATAAAAAGCTGGAATACAGTTTTAGTAATCCCCATGTAAGTCAGGCTGATCTTCTCGAAGATCTTTTATTTTCCGCCTCGGAGACAGAGGTAGGTACTCAATATCATTTTGATGAAATTCGGAAGTATCAGGATTTTAAGGAAAGACTTCCCATTAATGATTATGAGGATGTTAAGCTCGACATCAATCGAATGATGCATGGTGAGGCAGACGTCCTTTGGCCTGGCACCATCAGTTGGTATGCTAAATCATCCGGGACCACTCATGATAAGAGTAAATTTATTCCTGTAAGTCGCCAGAATCTGAAACATTGTCATGTGAAAGGATTTTGGGATTCAATTGCCGTGCTCTACAATAATTTTCCCGAAGCCAAGATTTTTGAATATAACAATTTGGTTTTAGGTGGTACTTTGTATGATTTCGAGCCTTACCCCCTGACAAAATTTGGCGATATCTCTGCGATTTTAATTCATGAAATGCCGTTGGTTGGTAGGCCCTTTTATTCTCCGGATTTTCAGACCGCCTTTATGAAAAAATGGGATGAAAAGATCGAAAGGGCAGCTCAGCTGGCCAGTAAGGATAGAGAAATCGGCTCAATTGGCGGTGTGCCGACCTGGAATATTGTCCTGTTCAAACGAATTTTGGAGATCACCGGCAAATCCAATTTGCTCGAAGTTTGGCCCAATCTGCAGGTTTATTTGCATGGGGGAGTAAATTTTCAACCCTATCGGGCCCAATTCGAAGCTTTGATTCCTAAAAGTGACTTTATCTACCAGGAGACTTATAATGCATCGGAAGGATATTTTGCTTGTCAGAATGATTACATGACACAAGATCTTCTGCTCTTTCCCGACAATGGTATTTTCTATGAATTTATCCCATTGGAAAAACTTCACCATGATCATTCGGCAGCGGTACCGCTGGAAGGAGTGGAAATTGGTAAAAATTATGCACTGATTATCTCTACCAACTCCGGTTTATGGCGCTATATGCCTGGAGATACCGTCATGTTTACAGCGACCGAACCGTATAAAATTGTCATTACAGGTCGAACCAAACATTTTATCAATGCATTTGGTGAAGAGGTTATGGTTTCGAATACGGATGAAGCAATCGGAAAAACTTGCGAAACGATGGGTGTAAAAATCCGGGAATATATGGTTGCTCCCATCTACCTGAATACCAATACCAAAGGATGTCATCAATGGGTTATTGAGTTTGATGGGAGAGTACCCGATTTGGAAATTTTTGCCAAATTACTTGATGATAATTTGAAAAGTATAAATTCAGATTATGAGGCTAAACGGTTTCAGGATATGGCCCTGGAACGATTGCAAATTGTCGTAGCCCCTCGTTTGACTTTCGAAAGCTGGCTGCGGAAGAACGGCAAGATCGGAGCGCAGGTGAAGGTGCCGAGGTTATCAAATGACCGAAAGCAAATGGATGATGTATTGAGTATGATCAGAAATGAAGTAATCTTATGATGGATGATGAGGATTTATTCGAATTGATCAAATCCCAGGGATTGCCTGAGTTAAATCAAGATCAAAGTGAGGAGGAATTAATCGACTTTATGAGTCAACGCATAGAAGCCCTGTTGGCCGGAGATTTTGAAGCCTTGATGAGTATGATGTACAGACTGGATGTTGATGAAGCGAAGATCCGCAAAGCATTGGCGCCGCACAATCCGGAGAATCCGGCTCGAAGCCTGGCGCGTCTTATAGTACAGCGACAAATGAAACGAATGGCGACGCGAGAGAAATATAAGCGGGATGCCGGAGAATGGATTGATATCGAATAGATGCTTACCAAATTACAAGGCATGGTAATCCGTTCCGTCAAATATGGTGAGACTAGCCTGATATTTGACATGTATACTCAGCAGTATGGTTTGGCCAGCTTTATTGTGAATGGCGCCCGCAGACCCAAGAGCAAATTACCGTCATCTCTCTTTCAACTGATGAATTGGCTGGAATTGGTGGTCTATATGAAAGATCCGCAAGCGCTCAACCGGGTTAAAGAAAGTCAATTGATCTTTCATTATAATGAGATACCATTTGATCTTCGCAAAAGAAGTGTGGCACTTTTTATGACAGAGATCGTGCAAAAAACGATTAAAGAAAATGAATCGAATCCGGACTTATTTGCGTTCTTGTTTGATTCATACCGTTTCCTGGATCAGTCGAAGCATTCGATTTCAAATTTCCATATCCTTTTTTTATTGGATCTCAGTCTGTATTTGGGATTTCGGCCGATTGGGACCTGGTCCCGGGAAAGGCCATATTTTCATTTGGTCAGTGGAAATTTTGTGGAGATGATCCACCCCTTATATACCCTGGAGCAGTCTGTGAGTAATACCATTTCTGATTTATTGCAAACTAATCGGGAATCGATTCATACGCTAACAATTTCCAAAGAAATTAGACAGGACGTTTTGCTTAGTACTATCAGTTTTTTTCGTTATCACCTGGAACGATTGCCGGAAATAAAAACACATAAGATTTTGGCTGAGGTGTTTGGTTCTTAGATTTGGATGATCTAAAAACTGGTATCTTGGTCTTAGAAAGGCCCCCTGGATTACAATGAAAGAAGAGAGAGCTCCATTTGATTACCATGTGAAGAAATCGACGACTTCCGAAAGACTTCAGGAGTTGTATAGCAGTATGCTTTACTCCCGGTTGATCGAGGAGAAGATGCTCAAACTTTTGAGGCAAGGTAGGATTAGCAAATGGTTTTCCGGTATTGGTCAGGAAGCCATTTCTGTGGGCGTAACCTTGGCCCTGGAATCTACAGATTTGATTTTCCCATTACACCGGAACTTAGGCGTTTTTACTTCCAGGTTAGTACCGCTGGACCGGCTTGTCGCTCAGTGGCAAGGTAAGAATAATGGTTTTACCAATGGACGAGACCGGTCTTTTCATTTTGGTAGCCTGGAGCATCACATCGTCGGGATGATTTCTCATCTCGGACCTCAACTTTCACTGGCTGTGGGTGCAGCTTTGGCCTATAAATTGGGCAATAAAACAAATATTGCTGTTGCTTTCAGTGGCGAAGGAGGTACCAGTGAAGGGGAGTTTCATGAAGCCCTCAATTTGGCTGCAGTGTGGAAGGTGCCCGCCATCTTTATTATAGAAAATAATGGATATGCCTTAAGTACACCCACGCATCAGCAGTATGCGTGTGCTTCCCTCTCCGACAAAGGTAAGGGCTACGGCATGAAAGCTATTCAAATTGATGGCAATAACGTCCTGGAAGTTTATCAGGTGATCACAAAAATCGCCCGGAAAATCAGAAAAAATCCTCAGCCAGTATTGATCGAATGTATGACTTTTCGTATGCGTGGGCATGAGGAAGCATCCGGTACCAAATACGTTCCCAAGGAGCTATTGGATGAGTGGTCGCAAAAAGATCCTTTGAAAAACTTCGAGCAATATTTGCTGGATACCGGAATTATTGACATTAATTACGTGCAACAAACGCGTGCTAATCTGGAAAAACATATTGAAGATTCCATAGAAACTGCTTTTGCGGAATCCGATGTCGAGTCTTCTGTAGAGAAGGAGCTTGGTGATGTGTACTGCGATAAAGAAGCAAATCAGTTTGCCAAACCGGTACAGGAAGCTGACCAACGTACCCTACGCTATATCGATAGTATTCGAGAAGCCCTTTGGCAAGCTATGGAGCTCGACCCCAAATTGCTGTTGTTAGGTCAGGATATTGCCGATTATGGAGGGGTTTTTAAAGCCACCGAAGGTTTTCTTGATAAATTTGGAGCGGATAGAGTATTGAATACTCCGCTCTGCGAGAGTGCCGTGATTGGGGCAGGTGTAGGGCTCTCACTGGAAGGATACCGATCGATGATTGAAATGCAATTTGCGGATTTTGTAAGCTGTGGTTTCAATCAAATAGTAAACAATCTGGCAAAACTCAATTATCGCTGGGGTCATAGTCCAAAAGTTGTAATCCGGATGCCTACGGGTGGAAATGTGGGTGCGGGTCCTTTTCACTCTCAAAGTACAGAAAGCTGGTTTGTACATGTTCCCGGATTAAAAATCGTCTATCCGTCCAATGCCTATGATGCCAAAGGATTATTGATGGCCGCTCTTCAAGACCCCGGCCCGGTCATGTTTTTTGAACATAAATACCTGTATCGAACCAACGAATCATTAGTACCTGAAACACCATATACACTCAATATCGGTGAAGCCAAGGTGGTAAGAGAGGGACAGCTTGCCACAGTAATTTCTTATGGACTGGGTATTCAGTGGGCTATAGAGAGTAGGGAGGCGTTAGGACTGGATATCGAGATTATCGACTTGTGCACACTGAGTCCCATTGATTTTGCCACCATTGGTGTAAGTGTGAAGAAAACGGGACGGGTCATTATTCTGCATGAAGCAACCCTTACAGGAGGTGTGGGTGGAGAGCTCGCAGCGCATATTGCCGAACATTATTTTGAGTATCTCGATGCACCAATTATGCGTTCGGCGTCTTTAGATACTCCAGTGCCTTTTGCAAAATCATTAGAACAATTATTTTTGCCGGTCGCCAGATTTAGGGAACAGCTGGCTCAATTAGTCAATTACTAAAAAGGGATTAAAACCATACCAACGATTAAATAAGGTACCTTTGCGATACTTTCGACGATATTCGAATGCCGAATGTTGAAAGACAGCTGTATGTTTTGTCAAACAAGTTGCATAAAAAATAGAACACAGGATGTATCGTTATTGGGATGATATAATGGAAATACAAGAAGCAGAAAAGATCTGATAGCCAGAACGAAATGTAAAACAATGAAATTAGAAGACATAATTGCGGTAAGTGGAATGCCAGGACTATATAAACTGGCTGGTTCCCGACCAAATGGGATCATCGTAGAGGATCTGGATAGCGGAAAGCGTAAGTTCGTACCGAACAGAAAACATCAATTCTCTCCGCTGGAGACCATATCTATATTTACTTTGGCAGATACCGAAGGATTGGTTGATGTATTACGTAAAATGCATACATTAAAAGATGAAATTCCTGTTGTGGAAGCCAATGCTTCCAATGAAGAATTGAGGGATTATTTCTTGAAGGTCCTTCCTGATCATGATCAGTCCAGAGTTTTCACGCGGGATATTAAAAAAATGGTGAAATGGTATCAATTCCTGGAAGCCAGAGATCTCTTTAACGTAATATCCGACGAAGAAGAATAAATCTCAATCTCATGTATCTCGATAAAAAGGTAGCAGTAGTCCTTCCTGCTTATAATGCCGGTAAGACACTTGAGGCAACCTATAAGGAGATACCCTTTGATATTGTAGATTTGATCATCCTTTGTGATGATGCCAGTACCGATGATACCATTAAAGTAGCAGCTGATCTGGGTATAGCTCATATCGTGCGTCATGACATCAACCGAGGTTATGGTGCCAACCAAAAATCTCTATATCAGTATGCCCTGGCCCAGGATGCTGATATTATCGTGATGCTGCACCCAGATTATCAATATACGCCCAAGTTGATTTTAGCTATGGTCAGCCTGATTGGTCAGGGGCTTTTTGAAGTCGTTTTAGGCTCGAGAATATTGGGTACTGGTGCATTAAAAGGCGGAATGCCAGTCTATAAATATTTAGCAAACCGGCTTTTAACATTTATGCAAAATATCCTGAACGGGCATAAACTTTCTGAATACCATACTGGCTATCGTGCTTACGACCAATCGGTGCTACAGAAGATACCATTTGAGCAAAATTCGGATGATTTTGTGTTTGACAATGAAGTTTTATCCCAAATCATTTATGCCGACTACAGGATTGGGGAAATTACATGTCCCGCTCGCTATGAGGAGGCTTCCTCCAGTATAAATTTCAGAAGGAGTATAAAATATGGACTTGGCGTAGTGCGGGTGTCCATCATGCATTGGCTACAGGATCGGAAACTGGCGGGATTCCGAATGTATACCATGAACAAAGAACCTTGACGCTGGCCCTTCCAGTATATAAGCCCTCAGTGCTGTGCTAAGAACCCTCTGACCAAACTTGGTAATTCCAATGGAAATTCGTCCGCTCTATTCTGTGGTAATTTTTATTTGGAGCATAGGCTTACCATATATCGCCACAGATCAGCCTGATAGGCCTGATACATGGCTTTTGTACCCTTGACGTTTTTATCCCGGACAGCTTTGATGAGTCGCAAGTGTTTGCCAAGGGTACCGATCCAACTCCATCTCGCAGCATGTTGATATAAATTGTGTAAAGAAACTTCTACATTCTTGCTGTAATCATGTTGGTGTACGGAACTAAATCCTGCAGCAGATGCGTGCCGGTGATGCTCTTCAGAGGTATCTATATCCATACATGCCCATCCATCAAGCCATTTTAACAGCAAAGTTTCTTCGTCTTTTGACAATGGTCTTTTGATCCGGTGATAATCGGCAATAATCAATCGTCCACCTGGTTTCAAAATTCGATGTGCTTCGTGGTAGAAATCTTCCTTTTTGGCAGCATGACAGAGGCTTTCACAGCTCCAAACAACGTCAAATTGTTCGTCGGCAAAAGGAGTATCACAATAATCCGACTCAATAAATGTGCAAACATATTGCAGGTCCATTTTTTTGGCCTTTTCTTTACATTCCGCAACTTGATATGGCGTGATATTCACGCCAGTCACATGTGCTTTGCGCTCTTTTGCCAGCCATAGTGATGCTCCTCCCCAGCCACAACCAGCATCCAACACATGCATGCCCGGTGTAATATTGGCCAGATCCGCCATAATGCGGTTTGTGTTGATGAGAGCGGCTTTGTGGTGGTTTGCTTTTTCGTCATATATCCCAAAATGAGCTGCCTGGTACGCGCCACGATTCCAGACATATCGATGGTCCCAGTCGGTCTGTTCATAATATTGAATCACTGCCTTATGCTGGGTCTTACTCATCGGGAATTATTTGTTGCAGCAAATATGGATTAAGTCAGCAGTATAGCCAAGACCAGCACTTGATTTTGACAAAAAATCATTTGATATTTTACAAAGTGATGTTTATTCCGGCTCAAAGCCTAGTATCACCTGGAATTTTGCCAGATCCGACCATTTATATCCATCAGGATGATTAAGCACTTCTGGTTTATCAAATCCGAAACCATAGTCAAATCCCAGTGTTCCAAACATCGGCAAGAATACCCGTAATCCCAGGCCTGTTGCCCTTCGGAGATTGAAAGGATTGTAATCCCGGAAACTTCCCCAAGCATTTCCTGCATCAGCGAATGCCAGAATGTAAATGGTTGAACTGGGGTTAAGAGATACCGGATAGCGCAATTCCAAGGAGTATTTATTATAAATGGCTGCTCCCGTTACCCTGTTGATATTGGGATTGAACTGTGCAGGAAAGTCAGAATTTTCATAGCCACGGAAATAGATCTGATCACGACCAGTGATGGTATATTGGGTGGCCAGAGGTTCTGCCGCAAATTCAAATCTTTCAAACGGTGATTCGCCAACTTTTTTATTGTAATAACCCAACATACCCATTTTGGCTGAAGCTCTTAGAACCATTTTGCCAACCACAGTATGATACCATTCAGCAGTAAATTTCCACTTATGGTATTCGATAAATCTATAGTAATCCTGTGGACTTAGATCAGCATAATTTTTATTATTCAACAAGCTATACGGAGGAGTGAGCTGAACAGACAAACTAAAACTCGAACCGTCTTTTGGAAAGATAGGTTCTGCCACAGTACTTCTGGCCAATGTCTGTTGGAAGAAGAAGTTATTAAACTTTCCGTTGGAGATCACCGTTCCGTTGGGCAAAAAGAAAATACCGGTAAAATCATTCAAAGTAATCGTCTGAAGATTGATGGTAGAATTCGTAATGAAGTTATCATCGGGCCAATTGAGTCGTGATCCTAATCCCAGAGACATCTGGGCAATAGCCAGGTTTTGATTGATTATAAAGCTGGAATTTTTGGTGTAGAATCCGGCCAGTGTAAATGAGTTGGGCTTTTTACCTCCAAGCCAGGGATCGGTAAAAGAGAAATTATAGGATTGGTAATATTGACCATTCGTTTGAGCTCGCAAGGAGACCTTTTGGCCGTCACCCTGAGGCAAGGGTTTCCAGGCCTTACCATTACGAAGATTTCTCAACGAAAAGTTGTTGAAAGTAACACCGAGGGTGCCAATCAGTCCTCCCCGGTAAAATGAATTGGAAGGTTGATATCCGGCACTCAGTTCCAGCTGATCAGATGACTTTTCTTCTACTTGATATTCGATATCAACGGTACCACGATTGGGATTTACGGGAGTATTCATGCCAATCGTTTCCGGATTAAAATAACCCAAATTTATTATTTGTCTTTGTGAGCGGATTAGTTCCTGCCGGCTAAATTTCGCACCGGGTTTTGTACGTAATTCTCTTCTGATCACATGTTCATGTGTACGATCATTACCGCCGATGGTGACCCGGTCTATGTTTGCCTGCGGACCTTCGAAGATGCGCATTTCCAGATCGATACTGTCATTGTCAATGGCTATCTCAATTGGGTCGGCACGGAAAAATAAGTAACCATTATCCATATACAAGGAGCTGACATCCCGACCATCTAGGCTAAAAGATAATCGCTGATCCAGCAGCTCCTGATTATAGATGTCTCCTTTTTTAATGCCGAGTCGATCTTCCAGTTGATCATCTTCGTAGATAGAATTACCCTTCCAGGTGATATTCCGAAAATAGTACTGGTCTCCTTCACGAAGGGTCATACCAAGAAAGAGCTTGCCCTCATCATCTCTCCAAAGCGTATCTGACATAATGCGAGCATCCCGGTATCCAATGGTATTATAGTAATCAATGATTGATTTCTGATCAGTCATATAATCATCCTTGATATACTTTGAGGAGGCCAGAAACCTTCTTCGTACCTTGGTGTTCTTCATTTGCTTTCGCAATTTCTTATCTCCGACAGCCTCATTTCCCGTGAAGACGATATCCTCAACTTTGACACGCTCGTTGCGATCAATGGCAAAATCAAGCAGGATCGCATTTTTTACTTTTTCTTCCGGTTTTTCAATAGCTTCAACCTCAACATCCAGATATCCTTTCTTGATGAAAAACCCTTTTATAGCGGTTATCGCATTGACCTTGGTTGCATCGGTTACAATTCCACCTCTTAATAAAAATGGTTTAAGCAGTGTATTAAGGTCTTCTTCATAGAGCTTTTTTATGCCAGAATAGGTATACCGGCTGAGCCGTGGTCTTTCTTGAAGAATAATTTCCAAAAACACCACATCCCCGATCACTTTCTCCTGTACAATTTGGATATCTGTGAACAGTTTTTGTCGCCAGAGATTCTGCATTGCCCGCTTGATGTCATCTCCGGGTATGGTTATTTTATTTCCCTTTTTAAGACCAGAAACAATTCGGATAGCATTCTCATCACTAAAATGAGCTCCTGTGATTTTGACATCACCAATTTCGTATTGCTTTTTATCGCTGTAGTATATTTGTTGCGTAGGAATGTCTACCACCTCTGTGGTGTCCTGCGCAATAGCTACCCCACCTGACAGCAGCAATATGGTGATAAAAAGATAAAGACGAGTCATCATAGAGTTTAAAATGTATCGTACAAACGAATGGCAAAGGTAACTGTTGCCGCTTGTTTCTGCCGTTAACTTTTTCTTAATGCTAGTTTTCTGCATGATCTTGGTGTTGGGTCAGGCCAATTGTTCACTAATTTTCCCGAACCTTCGTTCCCGGTTTTGAAAATTAATAATGGCTTCATACAGATCTTTTTTCCGGAAATCGGGCCAAAAAGTTTCCGTAAAGTAGAGCTCGGTATAGGCAATCTGCCACAACAAAAAATTGCTGATTCTCTGTTCACCGCTGGTTCTCACCAGGAGTTCGGGGTCAGGGATATCATGGGTAGTCAGATATTGACTAAAAATTTCTTCGGTTAGCTTTTCCGTATCCAAACCCTTTGTGGCGTCCCAATGGAGTTTCTTGGCAGCTGCCAATATTTCCCATCGGGCACTGTAGTTGAGGGCCAGGATCAACGTCATCCGGCTATTATTTTGCGTAATTTCAATTCCTTCGCGTAACGCTTCCAAGGTTCGATCCGGCAGCTTTCCCAGATCACCGATTGCCTTAAGACGGATATTATTTTCCATCAAGGTTGAAACTTCCTTGCGTATGGTC
Source organism: Saprospiraceae bacterium (assembly GCA_020437045.1). Lineage (GTDB taxonomy): Bacteria > Bacteroidota > Bacteroidia > Chitinophagales > Saprospiraceae > JABDMH01. The sequence goes on from JAGQWV010000301.1 coordinate 10,841, forward strand.
TCTACCAGTAATGACATCAGGGCGCTTACTTCCAGCTTGGGCCGGCTCCAATTTTCCGTGGAGAATGCATATAAAGTAAGATATTCTACACCTAATTCTGCAGCAGCCTCCGACACCTCCCGCACAGATTTTACTCCGTTCTTGTGCCCAAAAACACGCGGTTGATTTTGCTTTTTTGCCCAGCGACCATTGCCATCCATGATAATGGCAATATGCTTTGGCAAGCGATTCATATCAATCTTTTGCTTTAAATCAACCATGCTTTTCATCAAAAATGGGTGCAAAGTTAATAAAATTTGGCCTCTACGTATCTTGAAGTGCCTCGGACATCAAGTATGCGTTCTTTTACGCCAGCAAGCTAAGACAGCGCGTAGTTTTAACATGATTTTAAGTGGTCAATCGACTACTACTTTCTCGGGTTACTGGATAAATCTTTATCTTAACCTCCGGTCAAGTACTCATCGTATAATGAGAAGATTTCTTCTGAGTGCCAGCTTAGTGTTAACCCATTTGGTGATCCTTTTGGGCCAACAAACTACGATCGTTTTTGATCGAGGGGAATATGGTTTTGACTATAGTGATCTGAAAGAGATTAAATGGAGTGCCAAACGTACCTTTCAGATCGCCATCAACGAAACTGCAGATGCCGACCTTCTACAAAATATCTCCGTAGAAGTAAACCGTGAATTAGGTGATGAACTTGCCCATGCATTGGCAATTCGAAAACACAAAAATCAGGTGGATTCACTGTCGCAAGACTCTTTTAAGTTGCAACCTTTTGATGCCGTTTATGCAGAGTATGTGTGTAAGTTTAAAAAGTTAGAGGTCGGAGACACCATCGAGATATCATATACTATTAAATCAGAACCAAGCACCAACATTATACGATGGCAGATACAGCAGGCTTATCCGGTGGTTTCCAGTACGTTTGAATTTTTGATTCCGGAAGTTGCTGCATATAATGATCACCTCACCGATGGACAGTACTTAGTATCAGAGACCCTGCTTGATACAACGTTTGTGTTTGAGCGGGCACGAGTTCCTTCGAAAGGCATACGATTTACCTTTAAGAATATTCCGGCTCATGTAGACGAGCCATTTGCTCCCGATCCTAGTGAGACTCAAGCAGCCTTATTGTTTTCGATAAGTGATCTATTGCTGGGTGACGTTGAACTCTACATGCCTAGTTGGTCAAATCAGGTCACGGATCTGATCGTAGGTGATTATTTTGGCAAGCAGTTCAGGGTCCGTTCTTCCTATCGATGGTTGGTTGAAAAAGCTATTGAAATTTTAAATACGAAATACACAGAAGAATTGATGGTGCTCAAATTATATGAGTTTGTTCACCAGGAGTTTCAATGGGATGGTACTTACGGCCTATTTCCATCCCAGACCCTTAATGATATGATTCAGATCAAGAGTGTGAATAAGGCGAGTATGAATATGGCCCTTTTGGCACTCTTACAAGAAGCTGGTTTTAAAGCTTATCCCGTGTTGGTTAGTACTACCGACCAACCTTTTGTTTACGAGCAAATACCTAATATAAATCAGTTTAATCATTTTGTCATTGCTCTTGAACAGGGTAAAGATCTAACCTATCTTGATGCCGGAGATGAATTACTTCCTCCAGGATTGGTGGATTCCGGTGTCCGGCATACCAATGCCATATTAATTAAAAATTATAAGGGTTCGTGGCACACAATTCCTGATGATCAATCTAAGAGTACCATTCTTGTTGACATGAAGGTTCATGGTGATTTATCGGCATCTGGTACCATCTCTGCAAGCTTTGAAGGGTACGATGCGCATAATGAAAGATATCTTCTTCAAGCAGATGGTCAGGCACTTTATTGGAAGGAAAGAGCCTCTGCGATCAGTCCGGATATCAGAATTGATTCTGTTCGTTTTGAGAATGTGCGTAATTTGCTTAAGCCATTTAATAATAGGGTCTTTTTTCATATCGAACCTTCTCAAGATCAGGAGGAAATGGCTTTTTTTCCGGTTTTCTACTCTTTTTTTAATCAGGAATATTTTACGGATACATTACGGATCAATAGGATTGTATTTCCCACTAAATTATTTGAGCAATTTATATTTAATGTATCATTGGATCCCGGGTTGAAAATTGAATCCTTGCCAGAAAATTTACGCTTACGAATGATCGATTCATCGAGCGAAGCCGAATTCAGAGGTACCTCTTCGCAGAATATGGCTCAATGTATCTTTTCTGTTTCACTCAACAACCGGATCATCGAACCCGTGTATTACACCGCTCTGAAAACCTACATGGATCAAATTGCGCTAAAATTAAGTCAACCGGTGGTTATTGCCCGAAATTGAGAACTTCTCCCAGATATCGTTCTCTGATGATCTTCAGGTGGTGAATTTCATGTCCGGCGATAATAAAACCGATCGATAGTGGTGTGAGTACATTACCTCCTGCGGTGCCAGCATAAAGCATCATATCATCTGAAAAATTCTTAAACATAGAGAGCGTCGCCCTACGGGTATCCAAATATTCTTCGATGATTGAAGAAGGACTACGATGGTCTATTTCGAGATAAGGGATATAATCATCTTGTTCGAAACCCGGTAAAGGGGTTGAATCATGGCGGGCTATTCGCAGAGCCCGATAGGCGAAAATTCTTTCGGTGTCCACAATATGTAGAATAACCTCTTTAAGATTCCATTTATTGATTTCGTATCGATTGTTCCATTGATCGTCATTCCAACTATACAGCATCTTGGGCGTTTCTTCAAAGTTGTCCCGTAGGATCTTCATAAAATCAATGCCCGGCACATTTTTGATATAGGTGGTGAAGGGTAGATCATCATCTTCTACTGGGCGTCTCAATTCTCTTTCCATGATTGCGATATATAAAGGATTAGGGGTCAGGAGATAAGATGTAAGGTAAAAAATGATCGCTTTATCAGTGATATAAATGGCATATGATTTGCCTGATTTGCCTATGGAGCTATTGCGGAACTGGGTATAATGATTTCCAGTGCCGCATCGATATGGTCGAATAAATCCGGTGGATGCCCTTGTTGGTGGTCTACCGGATTTCGTTTATGCCCCATTCTAACAATTATCAGATTATGTTGGCGGTTACAGATAATATATTGACCCCTGATACCCCGGGCATAAAAGAAATCGAGTCCTCGATGTGTGGTCAACCACCAGTGGAGCCCATAAATATCATTGGCTTTCCTGAGCCATATGTCCGGTAGAAGGACCGGAGAAGTAGCTTCTCTGATAAATTCGGGATCGAGAAGCTGTACACCGTTCCACCGTCCTTCATTGAGATAAAGCTGGCCAATTCTGGCAAAATCCCTGGGAGTGGCATAAAAGCAACAAAAAGCTTTTTCCATCCCTCCCTGGTGATCGAGGTTCCAATAAGCATCATCTTCGGCCCCGATACAGGACCAGAGATTTTTTGAGGCAAATTCGGACAAGCTGGTGCCGACAATTTTAGTAAGCACCATGCCAAGGATTTGCGTATTACCACTCGCATATCTAAAGACTTCTCCCGGGTTTCTTCGTACCGCCAGATGGTCAATCATTGTTTGCAAATCATCACCATAATATGCCTGGGCATTATGACTCAGTGCACTCCCTTCTGATTCAACCCACTTAAGTCCTGAACTCATCTGCAGAAGATGGCGAATCTTAATTTTGTCTTTAGGAGGCTCCCGGAAGGAGGACAAATATTCAGCCACCGGATCATCCAGGGTAAGTAACCCTTGTTTAGCAGCTATCCCAATCAAGGTAGCTACAATAGATTTTGCTACGCTAAAGCTATTGCTTGTGGTTCGGATATCAAATGGTGGCCAATATTTCTCGTAGTGTATCTTTTGGTCTTTAATCACCAGAAATGCAGTTGACTTAAGTGCTTCCAGTTTTGCAATGGCCGTATCGGAAAGCTCTCGCTCCTGAAGATGGGCGTCTGCTGCCCAGGGTTGACCGGTATTCTTGGAGATGACCCGGTTATCGAATGCTTCCTTTTCATCAATGGATGGTCCAAGACGGCCAGATTTCCAGGATAACAATAGTCCCTTCACCACATAAGGCCGGAGCCACAGAAGCAAAAGTATACCCAGCAAAAGAATTAGAAATATCCAGATGATCATGATGGAGCATTTATCACGCGATTGCCTCGACGTTGGCTCACAATATCGATCGCGACAATGATGGCAATGGCTCCAAAGACCGGAATACTAGCTTTATCGGCGTCGAGGAAATTATTTAGAAAGCCATGGATATAATATGTGATCAGGGCCAAAGTAGAAAATAGTAAGAAATGTCTGGCAAGACCATCCGGCAGTCGATGGTATGCCCGAAATGCCGTATAGAAAATACAGGCAAGCAGGTAAAGAACTGTCAATAAACCTG
>JAGQWV010000302.1 GCA_020437045.1 Saprospiraceae bacterium
TCGACCATTATCCCAAAGCGGGTGATCCCAATCCCGATGTACAATTTGCCATTGCCGATGTATCTTCCGGAAAGATCACCTGGGTTAGTGAAGATCCGGACAAAGACCAGTATTCGGCATTACCTTTTTGGTCTCCCCAAGGAAAACACCTTCTCATTCAGGAATTAAATCGCGGTCAGGACACATTACGTCTGGTACGAATAAACCCGCAGGATGGTAGTCGTAAATTGATTTATGAAGAAATACAGCCTACCTGGGTTGAGTTTTTTGAAGATTTGAAATTTATCGATGACCAGGAATTTATTATCCGTAGCAACCGGAAAGGCTGGTACAATTTATACCGGTATGATATTGAAGGTCATTTATTGGCAGCGGTGACACCCGTAAACTGGCGGGTCACAGAGATCGATTTTATTGACCGGGATAAGGGAGACATTTATTTCTATGGAACTGGATCTAATAGTACAGAACGCCATTTCTTTAGAGCTAAAATGGATGGAACAGATTTACGGCAGATCACAACCGAACCTGGATGGCATCAGATAAATCCATCTCCGGGAAATAAATATTTTTTTGATGAATATTCTGCACTTAACACACCACCCCAACAGATAATTCTTGATAACAATGGTCAAATTAAATACCAATTAAAACAAGAAGAATCTGACCAAAATAAAAAATCCGGAGTCAAAGTTGAAGCATTGACCATCCATACTGAAGATGGATTTGATCTGCCCGGTTACTGGGTCTTACCAAAGGAATTTTCTCCGGCAAAGAAATATGCAGTTGTTTTTGATATATATGGCGGACCCGATGCAGGAACCGTGAGGAACCGGTATCACGATTTTTCTGGTGATTTTTATAGCAATCAGGATATCATCCGGATGGTTGTGGATCATCGGGGTAGTGGCAAATTTGGTAAGAAGGGAATGGATTTTATGCACCGAAGTCTGGGAAAATGGGAAATCGACGATTTAATTTCAGCGGTTAAATGGCTGCGAACGCTTCCATATATTGATTCAACCAGGATAGCTATTACCGGGGGTAGTTATGGAGGGTACCTGACGGCTATGGCGCTCACTTATGGAGCAGATTATTTTACCCACGGTATATCATTATTTCCGGTCACCGACTGGCAGTTGTACGACAATGTATATACAGAACGATACATGGATACTCCGGCAGAAAATCCGGATGGCTATAAATTTGGATCAGCCATTGAACAAGCGTATAAGTTAAAGGGTAAATTACTGATCGTTCATGGAATGGTAGATGACAATGTTCATATGCAAAATACAGTTCAGTTTATCAGTAGGTTACAGGATTTAGGTAAAGATTTTGAATTGATGATGTATCCGGGTGAAAGGCATGGTTGGGGGGGTGCAAAAAGATCACATCTGAGTAGGTTAATTAATGATTTCTGGATGAAAAACCTGGTGATCAATCCGGATCAAAAATTGACACAACCATAGGGGAAGTAATCACCTCCCTTTTTAACCAATTATCCATTTTTACCTACTCAGTACAATTCCGCCCCATACCCTGGCGTCAGATTTCTTTCGGAATTTACTTTGAGTTTTTGCAAATGCCTGGTCTATGGATCCCGACTTTAGCAAATTCTTATAGAATAATTGTAAAAACGAGGTTCGGTCCGTTTCCGATAGAGGCCATAGTGTATAAATCAGTTCATCAACACCAGCATCAAAGAATGCTTTTTTGAGACTAAAAAGTGCCTGACCATTCATGGTACTACTGGTTGAAATAAGTGGTAAAACTAATAGGTCCGTACCCGAAAGTTCAAGAGTATATAATTCTTCGGCAGTAAGAAGGCCGTCATCCTGGACTTCGGCAGGTAAGCTGTCGTTTTTCCAGGCAGTCTGCGATCCGGCCAGGGCAAAACCGCAGTGAAACGGATTGAAAGTACCCGGGGCTTCAAGCGAGTCTACTGCCGGGACATAAAACAGGGGCAAAGACCATTGCATAACTGGCCACGATCTTTCTTTTAATGCCTTATGGATATTTAATTTAGATGCCTCTTTGCTGTTTTTTATTTCTACTGCTTTTTTCTTTTTTGTAAAAATGGTGGTGAGTGTGTTTATTTCTGCCATAGATGCCGGAAGCTGATTTATTTGGTATTCTGTCCGAATAGAATCAGGGGCTATTTCAACCGGATTAATTCTTAGCATGAGATTGGGAACATCTTCCAAATCTAACTGATCACCTGCATAGTAATCAGGAACAGCAGCAACAAAAAATTGATCAGCATTTGTTTTTATATCATTGATTGAAAGTTTGGCAAGGTCATTATAAATAAAGATCTCATGTTGATCAGCTAGTAATTCATCACCAGATGTCGGCAAAGAATAAAATGAAACTTTATGAATAAAACCATCCGGGCAAATAAATAATTTCTCCGAAGTACCAGTTTCACTTTCGATGGGTTGCCAAATTTGAGTATAGTAGTTTCTCTGATTATTTAACTGCTCTGTTTCCAGTGTATTTTTGTTCAACCGAATATTGATTAATTTGCTGCTGGCCGATCTTCCCGGGGTTACAAAGACATAATAGTTGCCGGGGCTGTTGTCCGTTTTATTATTTTCCTTGTCAAAAATTGGTATTTCGTAAAAATCAATGATGGCATCATTCGCACCAATTCTCGTTTTTATACGATTAATTTCTGTCGGTGTGGAATTAATATAATTTACCGAATTAAAGACAGGAAGTATTTCCTTTTGTATTTGGGCAAGTTGATCAAGTAATGCGGTTATATTTAAATCAGATTCTTTTTGCTCGGCAATCGTCATTGATTGAGCATTGACAATTTGCTGGCGGACCGTCTGCCATTTGCTGAATGATTTTCGAAGATCACTGGAGGGGTTTTTGAAATACGAGGACATGCCGGCCAGGTCGGGTATTTGTTTAACACTTTTATAATTTAGAAGAATGTTTTGTAGGCCTTCGACCGCCTCTGGTAAGGTTGAATTATTTTCGAAGGTAAAATGAGCAAATCGACCCATCAATTGGGAAAATTCATTTTTGAATTCAGTTCTATCTATTGATGCCAGAAGAGGCATTACCTCTTTCATATAATTGATAATAAAATTACCGGCAATCTCGTATTTTTCCAGAGCTGCCTTGCTGTCTACTTCCTCGTAAAAGATTGCAAGTTCTTTTGCAGAATCATAAATACGAAAATGATTTTCACCAAATAGTTTCGTCAGTTTGGAAAATGCAGTTTCCAGGTTTTCTCGTGCCGATGCTATATCACCAACTTTAGCATATGTTTTGCCTAAATTTAACAAGGCATAGGCAAATTCCTGATGATTAGGACCCCAAATTACTTCAGCAATTTCCTTGACTTTTTTTCGTTCTGCCAATGAGGCATCAAATCTTCCCAGTTCAAAATAAATGGAGCCAAGATCATCTCTTAAGGTTGCTTCAGACCAGCTCTTTTCGCCGTACAAATCAACGCTATGTTGTAATGCATCCTGATAG
>JAGQWV010000303.1 GCA_020437045.1 Saprospiraceae bacterium
TAGGTGTATCAAATCCATCCATTCCGTTTCCCCGTAGTAATGGACGGGAAGGGTTTCAAAAAAATCTGGAAATGATTCGAAATGGCATAGTACCGAAGGTTTCATAAGAGTTTGGGGAAAGGTGATGTCTAAGATGCTTTACACTCTGGTAGTTGGGTAATCTTGGCACTTTATCACAGGTAAAATTTTTATCACTCTAGTGTCCAGAGCTAGGAACAAAAGTACTATAAAATGAATCGAGAGTACAAAAATTTAAACACTTAGGAGTGTACCTTTACAGCCTGACAAAATCAAAATAAAAGGCTGCCATGAAAACATATTTAATATCCATTCTATTACTGATTATCATGGCAACCTCATGCCAAGAACGAATTGATATTGAGAGCACGGAGAAAGAAATCATCGCTGTATTGGATAAAGAAGTAAATGCAGTACTTGAAATGAATCCTGAGGCATTTCCTGATGCATGGATACAAGATGAATCTGCAGTCTTTATTAGCGCAGGTAGTAATGATTATCAAACTATGTTTGGATTTAAAAAAATTGGTTCATGGTTTAAGAATGGTACGCAAAAGGCAAAAAGTCATGGTTTCGTGACATGGAAAGAGATAACCTGAGAATCAAAATATATGATGATTCAGCCTGGGTGCTTTATAACGAAATAAATCATAGCTATGAAACCGGATGACCCATTGAATACCTGGTAACGAAAATACTAGAGAAAAAGGATGAAAAATGGGGAATTGTTTATACCTCAGTGATACAAAAAAGTTCCTATAATAATTCAGATAATGGAGAAGAGGTGCAATAAAAAAATGAGATCTAGCAATCTTTTGAAGAGTTGATCTTCGATCAGTTTGGCGGTCTTACGCCGGATAGATTTCATAATTTATTCCTCAAACTTCACAATTTTAGCTAAATTCATGAAGTATCATGCACAAATAAACGACTGGTTGACGGATCGTAATCGAAATGGTTCTCATTGGTCAATATAGTGGAAACTACGATTACTTACCTCATATATTCCCCTTCTTCATTTCATCGACTGCATATTTACACGCTCTGGCCGTAAGGGCCATATACGTCAATGATGTACTCACATTGCCAGATGACACCATGCAAGAGCCATCAGTGACGAAGAGATTGGGCACATCGTGACATTGATTATAAGCATTTAGCACCGAAGTTTTCGGATCATGCCCCATTCTGGCAGTACCCATTTCATGGACCGTAGCACCGAAAACGGGCTTTGACTCGCTCGTGGCAATGTCCTTAAGTCCTGCGACTTCCAACATCTCCGCAATTTGTTCTTTGATATCGATCCGCATTAATCGTTCATTTTCTCCATAGGTGGCAGAAATCCGGATCATTGGCAGTCCGAATGCGTCCCGTTTGTCTTCGTCGAGCATCATCTTATTGTCATACTGAGGAAGCGTCTCAGACTGGCAGCCCAATGTCATACGCCAGGGACCGTACTCATGCGCCAATTTCTCTTTCAGTGTTGCTCCTACCCCAATCCGCTTTCCATTTAATTTGCCGCGTGAAGCACCGCCCCATACCCCATAGCCACGGAGAAAATCCATTTCCTGGGATTTGATATTTCTAAACCGGGGTATCGCCACCATCGCCGGCCGAGTGCCTTTATAAATCCGGTCTTCAAAACCTTCCAGAGTTCCACTGCCGCTGATACCACCATGATGATCCATCAGGTAGTGTCCCAACACACCACTGGAATTGGCCAAACCGTCCGAGAACCTAGGGGTTTTAGAGTTTAACAATATTGCCGTAGATGCCAGGGTTGAAGCACACAAAAAGATGACCCGGGCAAAATACTCTGTAGTATCTCCTGATTGAGAATCAATGACCCGAACCCCGGTAGCGCGATCCTTTTGTTGGTCATAAATCACCGATTCTACGACCGCATGCGACTGCAGGGTCAAAAGACCCGTTTCATAAGCCGCCGGTAACGTAGAACTATTCGTGGAAAAATAAGCTCCATATGGACAACCGCGATGACACATATTCCGGCCCTGACATGGTCCACGTCCTTTAAACTGCCCAGGTTCTGCCTGCGTAATGTGAGCCACACGGTTGGGTATAAGTTTCCGGTCCGGATAATGGGATTCGATTCTTTCCTTGATGACTTTTTCCGCATGATTCAAATCAAATGGTGGTAAAAACTGACCATCAGGAAATTGCCATATACCTTCCAAGGACCCGGCTACACCAATAAATTTTTCCACATAATCATACCAGGGAGCAATGTCTTTATATCGTATAGGCCAGTCACTACCCACTCCATCTTTGGCATTGGCCTCAAACTCAAGATCACTAAACCGGTAAGCACCCCTACCCCACAACAGGGATCGACCCCCCGTCTGGTAGCCTCTAAACCAGTGGAATGGTTTCTCCTGGATGTAGGGATGATCAACATCCTTGACAAAAAAATGCTTACTACTGGCATCAAAATTATACTTCCTGCTCTGAATGGGATAGTCCTCTTTTTCCTCTCTGGTCAGGTATCCCCGGTGTTTGAACTGCCAGGGTGCCATCATCGCGGTTGGATAATCTTCTACATGTTTTACATCCCTTCCACGTTCCAGCACCAGGGTCTTCAGTCCCTTTTCCGTCAATTCCTTCGCGGCCCAACCACCAGTGATGCCTGAACCGACGATAATGGCATCATATGTTTGATTTTTACTCATTTGTTTTACATTTCATTGCCTACTTCAATCAAATCTCCAGATCTCAGTGGGACATCGCCATCAAATCCTCCTGGCACCGGCGTATAGGCAAGATTCTGTTTAATACCAGCTTCAGTAGAATAGTAGACGCTCACACACAGCGTTTTAAAAGTCAAATAAAAGGGAATCTTTTCCGTATAGTTCTTACTGATGACATCTTCATCAAGATCGACCAGATACTTATATCGCTCCTCTTCGCTCAGTTCCAAAAACGACTTCCCGGTGACCTGTTGGCAGTCACTATCGAACGTCCCTATACCACTTAAAAATTGGTCTCTGGTTGCATCGTCATAAACATCATGCAACAACAAATCAATAAATTCAGTGACCTTGACATCAGAAGCAGCGGGCGAGTCCGTTCGGGGAAGAATTGTATCACCTAGAGCTCGGGTTAATTTGTATTGTTTCAAATCGAAAACCAGCACATCATCCGGGAGATTGGCTTCCGAAGCACATCCTGCGAGGGCAGCCATCAATCCTGAGCCAAAAACAGCCGAAGTTAAAATCAAACCAGTCTGTTGTAAAGCATCGCGTCTTTTCATAGTAATGGTCATTTCAAAATCCAGGAGTAAAAAGTACGCTTTTTTACCGTACGAACATCCGTATTGCATTATATCAACATCACTTTGTGCTAATCCGCAATTTTTCCCATTTTCCTCAGAGAATCTGGTTGGTGATGATAATTATTCTTGGTATTGGAGGCACAAACCCCGAAATATCTATTGTCCCGAAACTGATCAATTTTGAAATTTCAATAGATAAGGTTTTCAGAAATAATTATTTGACAAATATTTCTATTTCCGTTCTATTTCCCCCAGCTCCAAACTTATTAGTCTGAGGTGATTTGAATTACTCAACGGTGAGTATTTTATGATCCCGTCTGACTGGATATCTTTGGAAATTCAAGAGCTTTTAGTTAATACCAATATACGGACATGAAATATCTAACCATTCTTATCCTTACTTTCCTATACACTACGATCTGTATTGCCCAAAGCGATGCTGATCTGCTTAACGGAGTATCTATTTCACGGCTCCAGCGCTATGAAAACTGGATTAGGAAGGAAATTCAAGATCAGCATATTTCCGGGGCAGCCACCTTGATCTTTCGGGACACCAGCGTGGTTTATCAAAAAGCGCTGGGTTACCAAAATATCGAAAGTCAGCGAGCGATGAAAATGAACGACATCTTTGCCATTCAATCAATGACCAAGCCCATTATTTCGGTGGCGATAATGATCCTATATGAAGAAGGCTATTTCCTGCTATCCGATCCTGTATCCAAATACCTTCCTCAATTCGAAAATATCAGGGTTATTCAAGATAAAAACGAAGGAATCTCTGGCTCTACAGTTCCACTTACTACTCCAATTACTATCCGTCACCTGCTAACACATACTGCTGGTTTTGCCAGCCAGGGACCTTCATTGCTAGAAAAACAAATCACCTCGGAAATAAATAACAAATCATATGACAATATCGAGGACCGGGTTTCGACTATGATGCAATTTCCCCTTATTGCTCAGCCCGGTGAAGCTTTTATATATGGTCCCTCCACTGATGTTTTATCGGTATTGATCGAATATTTTTCTGGAATGACAACCCGTGATTTCTTAAGAAAAAGAATCTTCGAACCGCTTCAAATGACAGATACCGATTACAATATGCCGCTGGAGGCAAGTACACGATTCGTGCCCTTACACGAAATAATAGACGGTAGTTTGACGGTCTCATCTGAACAGGATCCAACGAGTGGCAATACCGTATACAGAGGTGTAAATGGCCTTTTTTCAACTGTATCCGATTATCTGCATTTCTCGCAGATGCTCCTGAATAAGGGGTATTGGAGGGGCCAACAAATCTTGGGTCCCAAGACGATTGAATTGATGCTAGCAAACCACACGGATGACCTATTTCCTATTTTACCCGGACATTACTTCGGATTGGGGTTTGCCGTTACGGAAGACGTGGGGATAAGCCAAGTTACCGGAACAAAAGGACTTTATCTGTGGGCAGGATTATACAATACTTACTTCTTCATCGACCCAAGGGAAAAGTTGATTGCTATCTTTATGACCCAAAGTTGGCCATTTTCCCTCTACTATCTGCAAAAGATGAAGCAACTGGTCTATCAATCCCTTATCATCTCCTATTCAGAAAAGTAAAATTAAAATTTTCGCTCACTTTTAATTTAGCCCGCGGTATACTTAAATCAAATTGACGCATTTCTACAATCCTGATTTGACTTCCGGGAATATCTTCACCATATCTTTTAATACTTAATAATTAAGAAGCTAAAATGTCTATTAAACCAAAAACTCCCGGCATCCACCATCTTACATTACGAACCAGTAATTATGACCGGTCGAAAGATTTTTACACGAATAAAATGGGATTTGAAATAATTCTGGAAAAGCCCAGCTTATTTATCTTTTTTGCCGGAGGCACCGCCATTGCGGTACGGGGTCCCGTCGAGAGCACCCCAAAAGAAGCTTTCAACCCCTTCACGGTAGGTTTAGATCATGTGGCCTTGGGCTGCGAAGAACGAAATGAATTGGAACGAGTAGCCATTGCTCTAGATAGCCACGACATCCAAAATACAGGCATCAAAGTAGATGATACCCTGGGCAAAGAATATATTGCTTTTAAAGATCCGGACATGATCTCCTGGGAATTTTATATGATTTGAGTTTAGAAAGAGGAAAGGCAAAATGGGTGAAGAAGTTGAAAGGGGGAAATGGGAAAAGTGGGTAGGTTTGCTAATGGCTCTCCGTACAGCCGTGTATATATATTCGCGGATTTTGCCAGGATGAAAGGCCGTATTAGATTATTCTTTTTACCACCTAATCACATAGGGCACATAGGAAAGTCCGTGTATCTAAGCCAGCTATTTAAAAGAAAAAGCTAAGCACATTCGGTTCTGTTAGTCACGACAGCGGCGAATTTACATCCGCGGACTTTGTAAACAAAAAAAGGCAAAATGGTAAAGTAAAAATAGAATTTAAAAACTGTCAACGTTATTTATGAGAGAACATGCTGACCTCCGACCACTGACCACTAAATACTGACCACTGAATTATGATAGACAACCTTTTCTTAAATAGATCTGGACCGTGAGGAAAATTGTCATCATCATGTTTACAGACATAGAAGGTTATACCGCACTTATGCAAAAGGATGAAGTGACTGCTGTCCTGTGGTTAGAAGGGCACCGCAAACACTTTGAGTCTAGCATGGAAAAATATGGCGGTAAAATCGTACAGTTTTACGGCGATGGCTCATTAAGCATTTTTGAATCAGCAGTCATGGCGGTGAAAAGTGCTATCGAATTGCAGCAAGTCTGGCAAAAAGAAACCGTAGTTCCAGTGCGCATCGGTATGCATGTTGGTGAAATTATCATGCACGAAGATGGTATAATTGGTGATGCGGTAAATATTGCTTCCCGAATTGAATCATTGGCTCTTTCGGGCAGCATCCTCATATCGGGTCGACTCAATACCGAACTTAAAAATCAAAAGGAAATAGAAACTCAATGGTTCGGAGCTTTCGAGTTTAAAAATGTTGAAGAACCGATTGAAGTATTTGCGGTAAATGCTCCTGGTATCATCAACCCGGAGGCAACTCATCCTAAGGCTAAATTAAAGACGAAAAATGATGCACGAAATTTTCCTAACTATGCTCATGAGTTTGTCGGTAGAGAAAAGGAAATAAGGGAATTAAAAGCCCTTTTATTACAATCATCTCACCGACTGGTTACTATATTGGGTGCCGGCGGTTTAGGTAAGACCCGACTGGCCGTCGAAATAGGTCGAATCATCACCAATGAATTTAATGATGGATCTTATTATGTTCCCCTCGACGGGATTAATACTGATAGTGACATCTACAAAACCATTGGAAGTGTACTTGGCGTTCGCGAACAGGATAAAGCAGATTGGCGGACAAAAACGGTAGAATTTCTAAAGAACTTAAGTGTCTTATTAGTCCTAGACAATTTTGAGCACCTTTTAGCAGGAAAGAATATCGTGAAGGAAATTCTCGATTTATGTCCATACCTAAAATTAATAATCACCAGTCGATCCAATTTAAATCTGGCGGAGGAAAGAGAATTTCATCTTCATCCTTTCGATGTTCCCGAACAAAAGCTGGCAACCGAACTAAATTTAATCTCCCAAAACGACAGCATTTCGCTTTTTATCCAAAAGGCCAAGCAAGTCAGGACAAATTTTGTTCTGGATATAAATAACGTTAATTCTATAGTGATGATTTGTCGTGAGCTGGAGGGCGTACCATTAGCTATAGAATTAGCCGCTTCACGTATTAAAATCTTTTCTCCCCCGCAGATATTACATCGACTGGAAGACCTCTTCTCCTTGCTAAAGACCAGCAGAACTACCAATCAAAAAAGGCATCAAGCTATACTGGAAACTATTCGTTGGAGTTACGACTTACTTACACAGGAAGATCAAAAAGTATTTCGGCACTTTTCCGTTTTTAATGTGGGCTTCTCTCTGGATGCTGCCCAGGCTTTAGTTCCAGAAACTGATGCCATGGAGGTCGTTGAATCGCTGGTCAATAATAGTCTTTTGAGGATCGATGAATCCGACCCTGAAGAAACGAGATTTGCCATGTTACGAGTGATCCGGGAGTTTGGTCAAAAAGAATTGGCACTTTATCCATCAGAACAGGCTAAAGCAGAAAATGCATACACAAATTATTATCTAAAATTTCTCACGGAAAATCAATTACAAGGCGACACTGGAAAAACCAGTCATTGGCTAATGTTGCTTGACAAAGAAATCGAACACATTCGTTATGTATCTCAATATTACCTCCGGAATAATGATCACCGGTTACGAACTTTCACCTTACTTCACTGGAGGTATTTTCTCCTGAAAGGATTTTTACGTGAAGGATATGAATTAACGAACAAAGCCATAATGGGGAATTTTGCTGATCGGCTACAAGGCCAACTATTGGTTGCCATGGGTGCCTTCTCTCAAAATCTGGGATCATTTCGAGATGCCAGATCTAAGTTTTCCCATGCCCTGTCCATTTTCATAAAAGAAGAAGATCATGATCAAACTTGCATCACCCTGAATAATCTGGCATGGGTAGAATTCCGTCTCGGCAACTTTGTCAAAAGCAATTCATATGCCCACGATGCTCTAAAACTTGCAAAAAAATACCATCGGGAAAAACACGAGGCCACTGCCTTAAACAATTACGCCTGGGTTGAGAAGTTTAGAGGTAATCCTGAAGGAGCAATATCTCTTTTTAATCAGGTATATACCTTTCAAAATAATTTAGAAAACGAGCACGCACAGGCCTTCTGCATGGTTAATAAAGCCTGGACATACATTGACCTGGGACAAATCGAGGAAGCACAAAGTACGATCAAACCGGCAATTGGGTATTTCCACCAGGTTGGTGACCGTCAATTATGGACCTTTTCAAAAGCAGTACAATCACTGCTTTCTGAAAATCCAATATCAATCCTGGTAGAAGAAATTATTCCATCTTTTAATGATATTGGCGATAGTTGGGGTTTGGGTCTGGCTCAGCAGTTTTTGGCAAATGAATTTCTCAATCTTCAGGATTTTTCACAGGCGGAAAATCATATCCAGAAATCCCTTGACATCCGAACTTCGATCGATGACCGATGGGGAATCTGCAATTGTCACCTTATCAAAGCAATTATTTACTTAAATCATCAAAATCATTTTGAAGCCCGTCGACACCTCAATCTTTCATATGTGCTTGCCGAACAGATGGATGCACCGGGTCTTCTAGTTGATATCATCTCTCTCCTGGCATGGTTGGATTTCAAAGAACGTAAATTATTGGAATCCGGAGAAAAATTCAGGAGAGTCTTAGACCTTTTACATCACGTTTCGAAACTTAAACAAGATGAATTTATGATAAAATACCAAGATATACTTCGGCAGCTAGATCTAAAACGACCAATAAGCAGACTGAAATAAAGTCGGCATAACTCTACTTTTGTTACTCGAGCAATTATTGCAAATGAGCAAGAAAAATGATTATAAATCCACATAAGTCTTTACCTCAAAATACATTTCATACCACCATCTTATGATTTGTTTTAAAAAATAAACACGGTTAAAATCTTTAATTTAATTCCTAAAGGATTTGCAAATGAATTAATTTCCATTTGTTCATTCTCGATTTTCATTTAGTATTCTTTCTCCATTTAGGCATTCCAGAATAATATCTGAATCACAACGTTCAGATAATACAAAAACACGCAGGCACTATGAAATTCATCTGCATCTCTCTATTGACGTGTCTTATCTGTCTCAGAGCCGAAAGTCAAACATTTGGTGAGCTTTATGATGGCACAGCAATCGACACCGGAATAGTCATTAATCTTGGAAGTTTGTCATTTAAGGCAGATAGTACAAAACTGATCGATCCGGAATCACAACTTATCCTTGACAGTCTGTTTCACTTTTTAGAAAAATACCCAAAGGTCTCTGTCGAGATCAGGGGACATACCAGTAGTGGCCCTCCAGGAGGAACCATCAACCTCCTTTATGCAGACAATCTTTCCCAGGCACGAGCGGAGGAAGTAGTCTGGTATCTGGAGAGCAGAGGTATAACAAGTGGTAGATTAACGGCTAAAGGTTATGGTCCACGGAAACCGGTATCCAGTAACTTAATAGCTGAAGGAAGAAAAAAAAATCAACGGGTGGATATTAGGATTACTAAAATCAATTAACTAATGCCTCCAAAGTTATCACCTATCTTCCTGTAGACTAAACTATAGATAACAAATGCTTGTTTTCAATCAGTCATGGACACCTGGTCAGTTATTAGTTCTCATGCTTAAATTTTCTATCCTTAATTTTCCGCGAAACACATTTCGAAGCAGGTAATTACAAGGACAAGAATCTCACAGCCACCCAAGATTTTTACTCTTGCAATAGGCCTCGACAGCATTATTCACTTCCAATTTCTGAATAATATTACGCCGATGCGTATCTACGGTATGATTACTGATAAACAATTCCCGTCCTATTTGGACGCTACTCTTTCCCTGTCCGATTAGTTCCAAAATTTCCGACTCGCGAGTGGTCAATCCGGAGTGTGAGCTGGCAAATTGAGCATGACCGGTATTCATAAGTTGCCGATTGGGTCCTTCAAATTGTCTTATAAAATGCTGAAAGGTTACCAATCCGGTAAGATCCGTTAATTTTCCCAAGGTGTATCTAATCGTCCCATTTTCATCATAACATACTCCGGTGACACTCTTCAGTATAACCCGATTATCAGTGGTTAGGTAGATGCATCTAAATATATCCTCCTCCGGTTGAAATTCCCAGGCGTTCGCATGACTGGTTTTGATGTTGGCTACTACCCATTGCAAAACCACATCCATTAATTTTATATGAATGTGCTCATAAAGAATTCCCAATTCATTTTTGTGGGGCCTGTCGATACCCAGCACTCTGGCAAAATTAGAACAAAGCGATTCCATTTGCGCGTGCCGGCAATCGATTATATAGAGCATTTCATTAGGAAAAAGTTGATACTTTCGCTTCAGTTGATCAATATCAAGTCCATTTTTATTTTCGTAGTAGGTCCTTGATTTGTACACCTCGACAATGTCCTGGCATTTAGTTTTCTTCTCTTGTCTCTGATCCATGTTTATTAAATATGGTATTGGTGAAAAGGAACATGTTAATCTGTGTTTTCATTTATGCAACGGAATACTATAGCCAGCCCAGATTCTTACTCTTGCAGTAAGCTTCGAAGGCGGTTCTAACCTCCAATTTCTGGATGATATTTCGACGGTGGGTGTCTACCGTATGATTACTGATAAACAGTGTCTTTGCTATGTCGATGCTATTCCTTCCCTGTCCGATTAATTCCAGAATTTCCGACTCACGAGTGGTCAAATCACTTTTAGATCTACTTATTTTTTGATGGGCTCGAAACATTAATTGACCATTAGGTCCCTCATATTCTCTGGTGAAGTACTGAAATGGAAATAGACCAGTCAGATCTGTCAATTTACCCAGCGTAAATCTGACGGTGCCACAATCATCATAGGATAAAATAGAGACTGTTTTTAAGATAATCCGCTGCTTAGTGGTAAGATAAACACAACGGAAAACATCCATTTCCCGTTCAAATGCCCAGGCATTGGCGTGACAAGTCCTGATGTTGGAAGATACCCACTGAAGCACCACATCCATCAGATCCTCATGAATATTCTCATAAAGAATACCCAGGTCATTCTTATGCGGATGGTCAATTCCCAAGACCTTATGAAAATTGGCGGAGAGCGGTTCCATCTGTGCGTGTTTGCAGTCGACCATATAGAGCATTTCATGAGGAAAAAGCTGATACTTCCTTTTGATATTATCAAAATTCAAAGATTGGCCTCCCTCCTTGTAGATCTTTAACCTAAACAGATCAAGGATGTATTGATATTTTGGCGCTGAAGTTTGCATGGGAACTATTGCTTCAAATGACAAATAACTAGCTTAAAACTGATGACCGAGCATATATAACGTCATGATCTCACTTTACAACCATCCCAGATTCTTACTTCTGCAAAATGCCTCAAAGGCAGTTTTAACCTCCAATTTCTGGATGATATTTCGACGGTGGGTGTCTACCGTATGACTACTGATAAATAACTTCTTTCCTATTTCAACGCTATGGAGACCGGCGCCGATCATTTCTAAAATTTCAGCTTCCCGGCTGGTTAGAGGACTAACTAACTGAACTTCGTTTTTATAGTTCGTATACATCTTTTCACAATTCGGCCCTTCATACTTACAACCGAAATGTTGAAATGCAATTAAACCCGTCAAATCGATTAATTTTCCCAGAGAATATCGCATATTTCCATTTTTATCATATACGAGAGGAGTTGTACATTTCAATATCACCCGGTTGTCAGGAGTCTTATAGAGACATTTAAACACATCACGCTCGGACAAAAAACCCTGAGCTTTATCAAAAACAGCATTTAAAGTGATTATTACCCATTGATACAACGCCTCGACTGCCGATGTAGAACAATGGTCAAAAAGTAGCGCTAAATCATTTTTGTGCGGTCGATCTATTCCAATTATCTTAGAAAAAGTGGAAGACAAAGGCTCTATTTGCGCTTGGGCACAGTCCACCAGATACAAGGCTTCATTGGGAAACAACTGATACCTCATCAACAGCGCATCGACATCCAACATCTCGGTCGCACTAGCATATACTCTTGAAACATGTAAGTCGACAATAGTCCTTTTCTTATCCAGTAAAACGTCCATTGCTTCAAGTATTAACCTTTGATATTTAACTTAAAATAAGAAAAAATACTCAATGTTGAGTATTTACATCAAGACGCTGACCTCCTATCTTGTTGGAAACATTCCTGATTATGACATCTCTATCAACCACTAATTATCATTTACTCAAACTACCTTCAGACTTCGTAGACCTTGAAGATGTTCTTACATCCTTGAAAAACGACCACGAGCTCTGCAATCGATCCACCGAAGTGTTAGCATATGAAGATACTGGAAGTATTGTGATCGAAATTCCCACAGCATTGCCACCAGGCATAGAATCTCACGATAGTAGTGCCATGCACGAAAAAAACAATCTAATGTATCTACTTGTGATACCCAAATCTATGGGATTAAGGTTGAGCGAACTAACAAGCGGCTTAGGGAACCGGGAAGTGAACGGAAAAATTAAAACAAAGGCAAAACATCCTTTTGAAAATGATTTCTCTCGTAAGATTCAATCTATCATAGCAAAAAACTACTCCGATACAGCCTTCACCGTTGAAGTACTCGCGAAAGAAATACATTTAAGCCGGACCCAGCTATACCGCCGCATCAAAGAAGTAAATGATCAATGTCCGCAAAAATTAATTACCAAATACCGGATTGAAAAAGGATGTGAGCTCCTCGCATCAACAGAAATGCCAATCACTTCCATCTGTTACGCCTCCGGGTTTAGCAATCCAAGTCATTTCTGCCGAGTATTCAGAAAACATTTAAAGATGTCACCCAGAATCTTTAGGCAGAAATATTACGATAGGAACTGACTCATCCAGGTCTTAAACAGGTAAGAAATAGAGCAGCAGCATCCAAATGGTTCCGACTTAAGCTGGAAAAATTCCCTTGACCTACATCTGTATTTGACGTATTTATACAATACAAGATCCGGAATTTCTCCAAAATTGGGAATATTGTACTAAAGTGATTTTTAAGGTAACACTGAGTCAATAAAATGAAACATATAGTACAGGCACACGAATAAATAGACCGTAAATTTGATAAAGACGCAACCAAATTACCTTTAATCGCAACCTCCGTACCAATGGATAATTACCAGGATTACTAGATTTGATAAACACAAAACCAAATCAAATGAAAAAATTTTCTATCCCACCTTAAGACCAGGAATATCTAAAATCCCACAAAACACTCACTTCAATTCATCACTCTAAAATGCATCAAAATGCAAAGTGCCATCTATTACCCCGATTCAAGAACTGCTCACCCATTCACGAATCGATTCGTTGGGCCAAGAAAAATATTTTGTGATCAAATTAACTTGGAAATACATAAAAACCTTGATAATCCCGATTTCCAGATAGAAGATTTATGTAAAACGATGTACATGAGTCGTACACATTTGTATCGCAAAATAAAGCACTATCTAAGTAGCTCCTTTACAGAAATCTTAACCACCATGAGAATTGACCTGGCAAAAGAACTCTTGCACAACTCGTCACTCAATATTTCCGAAATTGCCTATCAAGTTGGTTTCAGAGATCCCAGTTATTTTGTCAGAGTCTTTCGAAAACAAACTGGCAAAACTCCCCGGTTTTACAGAACTGGTCGGGAATGAAAAACTCCCATATCTATAGTGGTTGTAGGAAATAGCAACGACCTGATCAGCGGTCCTCTTATCCCTGATGTAGATTAAAAAGCTGATGCTTCGTCGTGCTGTGTGCAACTTCGCTGATGCTTCGTCGTACAGTGCTTAATGTAATGACTTATTCTAAGTTCTAGTAGACAAACCCATAAATTTTTATGACAAATTCTGGCGACTTTTT
>JAGQWV010000304.1 GCA_020437045.1 Saprospiraceae bacterium
TACCAAATTGTCACCGCTTAACTTAACGGCAAGGAATGTAGAATCAATGTCGTTAAGTTAAGGAAAATAATATGTTATGAAATCAAGTATTGATTACCGAGGAGAGCGGCGAATCTATATTCGCCGACTTACGAACAATTTATTATGAGTATAACTTACCGGTAAGGAATTTTGAATAACGAACTACGAATGACGAATGTAGAATGTAGAATGACGAATATGGAATTACGAATATGGAATTGGGAATTACGAAATTAAGAATAACAGTGAAGGCAAATCCTGAGCTTGTCGAAGGATAAAATGGAATCAAATCAACAGTTAAACAATTCAACTTTCAACAGTTAAAAAATTCAACTTTCAACAGTTAAACTTTGACTGACCACTAAATACTGAATACTGAATACTACCCCTGACCACTAAATACTGACCACTGAATACTAAATACTGACCACTAAATAGAATGAAAAAGTTAAATGTCATATATCTCACACTGGTCTTGAGCTTGACGAGCAACCTCAACTTTAGTTGCCTGGCGCAGTCATGGAATGACGAAAAAATAGACTCTTTGATCAATTTGATGACGATTGAAGAAAAAATTGGGCAGCTGACTTTATTTACCAGTGACTGGGCTACTACCGGTCCGACCATCCGGGAAAATTATCTGGATGATATCCGGAGTGGGAAAGCAGGAAATATTTTTAATGCGCATACAGCAGCTTATAATGAGAAACTGCAGAGAGTAGCCGTGGAAGAAAGCCGATTGGGAATTCCCTTGCTTTTTGGATATGATGTCATTCATGGTTACAAAACAATTTTTCCAATACCCCTGGCAGAAGCCGCCTCCTGGGATCTAAATCTGATCGAAAAATCAGCCCGAATTGCAGCGGAGGAGGCCACAGCTGGAGGTTTACACTGGACTTTTGCACCGATGGTCGACATAGCCCGGGATCCGAGGTGGGGCAGAGTTGCAGAAGGATCCGGTGAGGACGTCTATCTTGGTTCGTTAATTGCCGGAGCCCGGGTTCGCGGATTTCAGGGTAAGGATCTTTCATCTCCCAACACATTATTAGCCTGTGCGAAACACTTTGCCGCTTACGGTGCCGCCCAGGGCGGACGCGATTACAATACCGTCGATATCTCACGTCATGCGCTATGGGAAACCTATCTCCCTCCATTTAAATCCGCGCTGGATGCCGGAGTTGCCACTTTTATGACCTCATTTAATGAGTTGGATGGAGTACCGGCATCGGCTAATACTTACCTTCTTAAGGAAATTTTGCGGGGTGATTGGAATTTTCAAGGTTTTGTAGTGTCGGATTACACTTCTATCAATGAGATGGTCGCCCATGGATTTGCTGAAAACGAAAGGTCGGCCGCTATGTATGCATTTAATGCCGGTCTGGACATGGACATGCAAGGTGCCGTCTATTATAACTACCTCAAAGAATTAGTGGACCAGGGACGTGTTTCAGTAAATGATATTGACACCTCCGTTAAAAGAATATTAAAATTAAAAAATGCATTAGGACTCTTTGATGATCCCTACCGATACTCAGATATTGAGCGAGAAAAATCCGTGATATTATCTGAAGAAAATCGAACTGCTGCCCGTGAAATCGCCCGTCAATCCGTCGTTTTATTGGAAAATAAAAATAATACACTACCGCTTTCCAAAACAGAAAAAATTGCTCTGATCGGCTCCCTAGCTGATTCCCCTATTGATATGTTGGGCTCATGGCATGGATCTGGTCAGTCTACAGATGTCATTAGTACTCTTAAGGCATTCACCGATCAAAAAATGAATTTTGAATACGCTAAAGGAAGCGATATGGAAGGTTCTGACACGAGTCTTTTTAGAGAAGCGGTGGACAAGGCTAAAAATGCCGATAAAATAGTACTGGTCGCTGGTGAACATTTCAACATGAGTGGTGAGGCTGCTAGTCGAGCACATATCAGAATTCCAGATATCCAAATACAATTATTAAAAAGATTATTGGCCTTACATAAGCCTATTATTCTGGTATTAATCAATGGTCGTCCTCTATGTTTAGAATGGGAATCCGAAAATATGGCTGCTATTCTGGAAGCCTGGCAACCAGGCACCATGGCTGGTCTGGCTATTACTGATGTCTTGTATGGTGAGTATAATCCATCAGGAAAACTCCCCATTACCTTTCCTGTTGACGAAGGGCAGATCCCGGTGTATTACAATATGAAGAATACCGGTCGGCCTATGGATCCCGATCAAAAGTACACCAGTAAATATCTTGATATCCCTAATGCTCCCCTCTATCCTTTTGGTTATGGATTAAGTTATACCTCTTTTCAATTTTCACAACCCTCTGTTGACAAAACAGAAATAAACAATAATGATTCTCTCCATTTTTCGATTACCGTATCCAATACAGGATCCGTCGCCGGACATGAGGTAGTACAGCTTTATATGCGAGATTTAGTTGGCTCGATTACCAGACCGGTAAAGGAGCTAAAAAGTTTTAAAAAAATATATCTGGAACCGGGCAACAGTCAAAAAGTTAGTTTCACGATCACACCGGATGACTTAAAATTTTATAATTCCGATTTAGTGAAAATAGCTGAACCAGGAGAATTTTTATTTGGCATTGGTAATAGTTCTGATGTCGAATTAAACCTCAAAGTCACTTTAAAATAAGGGAAGATGAAATATATTTTAAATGGTCTGCGTCTTGCATCATTTCTTATAGTAGGATTTTGCCCTTTAATAGTATGGGGACAAAATCAGATCAGTGGCACAGTAAAAGATATGGAAGGTGAACCACTGATTGGTGTAAACATCATTGTCAAGGATTTTGAAAATCAAGGAACAATATCAGATTACGATGGTTCCTTTACCCTGGATATTCCCGAGTCAGCCAAGACCCTGGTATTTTCATATATCGGATATCAGCCACAGGAAATAAATATTGCCCAGAATCAGGATTGGAATATTGTTCTCGAGAATGACATCCAGACGCTGGACCAGATCGTAGTCGTGGGCTATGGCGTACAGAAGAAAAGTGATTTGACGGGTGCCATTTCCAGTATCGAATCGAAGGAGCTTCAGCGCATACCTACCAGCAGTTTTGAGCAGGCGCTTCAGGGTAAAATAGCGGGAGTACAGGTTACGCCCACTTCGGGCCAGCCCGGAAGGGGTGCTGAAATCAGAATTCGGGGTGTAGGTACTTTGAACGATGCCAGTCCTTTATATGTCGTGGATGGAATGCTTTTAGATGATATCTCCTTTATCAACCTGCAGGATGTCGCATCGGTCGAGGTACTTAAAGATGCTTCCGCGACAGCCATTTATGGTTCACGGGGTGCCAATGGGGTCATCATTGTGACTACCAAGAAAGGCGAAATCAGCGCCAAACCAACCGTTTCTTTGGCCACCTATACCGGTTGGCAGCAATTATCAAAAAGAATTGAACTCACTAATGCCCAACAATATGCCACATTAGCAAATGAATTGGCCGCTAACGAAAGACGGCCGGCAATTTTCTCTGATCCTTCCATTTATGGAGCTGGGGTTGACTGGCAGGATGAGATATACCGCACCGCACCAATTCAAAATCATTCGTTGGCGGTTCGTGGAGGAAATGAAAATATACGTTATCAAATCAGTAGCGACTTTTTTAATCAGGATGGTATTCAAATTGGAAGCAATTATCAACGTTATACGCTTCGTCTCAATAATGAATATACAATCAGCAAACATGTCAATATCGGACATAATCTTGCGATTATTCGGGACTGGGAAACCATCTCACCAGATCAATCAGGCACTGTTTACCGGGCAGATCCTACCATTACGCCAAAGGCAGAAGACGGAAGTTTCAATGACTTAAGTACCAATGCATCGACGGGAAATCCGGTAGCCAGTATATTTTATTCTAATGACAAGAATAAAGGTTACCGGCTCGTGGGAAATGCCTATGCCGATGTTAAACTATTGAAAAATTTCACCTTCCGTTCCAATGTCGGATTGGATATCGATCAGACCCGGGGCAAAAGATTTGTACCGGTATTCTTTGTATCCGCTACACAACGAAATGAAGAGAGCGTTCTCGATGTCACCAGCAATCAAATCCAAAGCTGGCTCTGGGAGAATACGCTCACTTATTATAAAGAGTGGACGAATCACCGCCTCACGGTACTTGGTGGAATCACTTCACAAGTATATAATTCTGAAAATCTAAAAGCCACCGGCAGGGCTTTAATTGGGGACACCGATGAGTTTCTTTATCTGGCCGCAGCTACCAGTGATGAGCCCAGCAATGAAAACACAGCCTTTGAATGGGCAATGCTATCTTATCTTTTCAGAGTCAATTACACATTTAAAGATAAATACCTGTTCACTGGCTCATTTCGGGCAGATGGATCTTCCCGGTTCGGCGCCGAAAATCGGTATGGATATTTTCCTTCTCTGGCGTTGGGATGGAACTTAATTAATGAACCGTTTATGGAAAACCAATCGATTTTCAGTCGACTTAAACTCCGTACCAGTTGGGGAGTCATCGGCAATGATAAAATTGGTGCCTATCCCGGCCGGCCATTAGTCAATAGTCCGTTCTACTATGCTTTTGGCGCTAATGAAGATCTAAATGTCGGGGCGACCATCGAAGGATTACCCAATCCGACGATTCAGTGGGAAGAAACTTCCCAATTTAATTTTGGATTTGAATTTGGATTTTTAAATAACCGTTTACTGGGAGAAATTGACTACTACAACCGAACCACCGATAAAATATTAATTGATCTCGCTTTACCCGGACACTTTGGAATCAGGGACAATTTTCCTTTTGTCAATGCTGCCAAAGTAGAAAATAAAGGCATCGATTTAAAAATAGACTGGCAGGACAAAATCAACAAACTTAACTACAATGTTGGTCTGGTCTTAAGTACCGTAAAAAACGAAGTTTTAGAATTAGGTGAAAATAAATCGGAATTAATTGGGGGTTCACTAAGTGGAGGAAAATTTGGCACCCGCACCATTCCCGGATTACCAATAGGAGCGTTTTATGGATATAAAACAGAAGGTGTATTTCAAAATGAAGCGGAAATTGCTGCAGGGCCCACGGTGGGGGTGGAAGTGCCGGGTGATCTAAAATTCAAAGATATCAATGGTGATGGAATAATTACCACCGCGGATCGAACTTATTTGGGAAGTGCTATACCAGAATTAATTTGGGGAGCCAATCTCGGGTTGGAATTCGCTGGATTTGATTTTGCCCTTGACTTCAATGGTCAAAGTGGAAATCTAATCTATAACTCGAAAAAACAAGCGCGTTTTGGTACCTATAATTTTGATATTTCCTATCTGGATCGTTGGACAGGAGAAGGTACCAGCAATTCGGAACCCAGGGTCACAAACGGTGGGCATAATTACGAAGTTTCCGATCGCTTTCTTGAGGATGGGACTTATTGGCGAATTCGAAATTTAAGCCTGGGATATTCATTACCGGCGCAAATTATTTCCAAATATAAAATTCAACAATTGAGAATTTATGTAAGTGGAACCAACATCTTTACGTCGACTGATTACACCGGATATGCTCCGGAATTTAGTAGTTCAAATGTTCTCTCAGTTGGTATAGATACCGGAGTTTATCCACTGGCTAAAACATATAATGTCGGATTAAATGTAGTTTTCTAATGGAGAACCCTCTTCATTAGACTTTAGTTTTTGATCTGTAAAAAAATGAAAAAAATGAAATCAATATATATCATTGTTCTCCTGATGATTTTAAGTGCGTGCTCCAAAGATTTTCTGGAAGAAAAACCACTGGGACAATTAACATCTGATAACTTTTTCCTCAATGAAGAACACGCTATTCAGTCGGTTAATGCAACTTATGAAATGCTCCGTGATTTTCGTATTCACGTTTTTGCCTATATAGCTCTCACCGATATTATCTCCGATGATGCAGACAAAGGAAGCACTCCTTCTGACGGTGCACCTGTATTAGTAGCTGACGAATTTACGCTTGACCCAGGAAGTCTAATCATAGATGACAGTTGGCAGGGTTATTATCGCGGTGTAAAAAGGGCTAATTGGGTAATCGCCAGGGTACCCGATATTGATATGGATCCCGATCTTAGAGCGAGAATTGTAGGAGAGGCAAAATTTCTCCGGGCCTATTTCTATTTTAAGATGGTACGCTGGTGGGGAGGCATCCCCTTGGTACTGGAGCCACTGGATCGGGAGGACATCAAGATACCCCGGGCCTCCGTAGATGAAGTCTACAGTGCCATTATCAGTGATTTGACCGATGCTGCCAATGTTTTACCTTTAAAATCACAATATGCTGCATCAGACCTGGGCCGGGTCACTAAAGGAGCTGCTCAGGGATTGTTAGCCAAAGTTTATCTCACCAGACATGAATTTGATAAGACAGTTGAGATGGCGATGGCGGTGATCAATAGTAATGAATATAGTTTGGCCTCAAATTATGCAAACATCTTTCGTAAGGAAGGTGAAAACGGACCGGAGTCTGTTTTTGAAGTTCAGGCCAAACCTTCATTGATTGGAGGTTGGTGTCAATATAATCAGGTGCAAAGCATTCGCCCCAGCAAAGGATGGGGATTTAACCGGCCTTCTGATGATCTGGTCCGTGCTTATGAGCCCGGAGATCCCCGTCGAGAAGCAACGGTCTTGTATGTAGGCGAGGTCGTTCCGGACGGAAGCTACATCGTACCCGATAATCCGGAGATGTTCAATGAACGATATAATCAAAAAGCATGGGTTCCTGATTCTGAGCGTGCAGGAGGTGGTGGCAGTAATCAGGGTGGAGGAAATATCCGTATTTTACGATATGCAGATGTCATACTCATGGCTGCAGAAGCCCTAAATGAAATGGGGCAAAGTGAGCAGGCCCGGCAGTACGTCAACATGATTCGTGATCGTGCCCGGGGTGCATTGCCTCCCCAGATTCTAAAACCCATTGAGACCACCAATCAATCCGAATTAAGAGAATTAATCTGGAAGGAACGCCGAGTGGAATTGGGTATGGAACAGCACCGGTGGTTTGATCTATTGCGTACGGGAAGAGCAGCCGAAGTGATGCAAGCACAAGGAAAAAACTTTATCCCCGGCAAACATGAATTATTGCCGATTCCCCAATCCGAGATTGACCTCTCTGCGGGTTCGGTTACCCAAAATCCGGGTTATTAAGGCACTTGTTGAATTGTTCAAATGTTGAATTGAATAATTCTGATTATAACGTAACTGAGTTAGTACCGAGTTTTCTAAAATAAGTCGACGAATTCAAATTCGACAAATTATTTTGATTGACTCAAAGTAAAATCTTGATACTTAAAAATTGATTCTACATTTTTGATTACACCAAGCTTACCTTCGACATTTCTCAAGATCACAGGGTAATAATTTACATCATGGTGTGTCAAGAAAAATGGTGGAATTATAATTTACTTCCATCTCCGCATTTTCCAACTCTAAAACACTAAAATTAAAAACGCTATTAATCACCTGAATAGCACCAAAATTATCCAAGCTGCTACTCTCCAAGTCTATTCCACGATGAGCAGTGAGATTTTCCAACTGAATTTCATTGCCGAGTCCATTCGTAACCGAAGCTCCGGAATTGAGTGACATACCGGTAAAAGTTCCACTGAGATTGGATCGAATTTTCAGGTATCCCTGGTTGGTAAAATCGGATGCTCCACTGGCGAATAATCCTACGGAATGGCACCGATAGATATCAATACTATCGCGATTTTCAAATTTAGCACTATCTGTAAGATAGATCCCTCCTCCACATCCGCTATCCACTTTTATTAGATTGTTATTGGTAAAATCTGACTCCGCACCATCACCCCAAATTGCATTTCCCAAATTTAAATGCCTGATTATAATCTGACCATTATTGGTAATAATCTTTTTATTATTAACTGCAGTAGATCCTGTAAAAGGCAATTGATCTATAGTTAAAATTGCACCGGCCATATTGATAAAGGTAGAGGAGTTATTCAATCCAACACATTGAACCTCACTTGAAGCATTTTCAATATTAAGATTCATATTATTATAAAATAGGCTTGGGTTGTAATTCAGAATGGCGCTCTTTCTATATTCCGTAATTTTAACGATGCCATCGTTGTTAAATTCAGCACTACCTCCATTTGTAATTCCAGAATTTTTCGAGCCCTTGATTTGTATCAGACCAAGGTTAGACACCTGCGAATCTTCACTGAAAATACCAACTGAATTTAGTCCGGCACCGGTGAAATCAATATCGATCATTGCCGTTGATTTAATATCCAGAATTGCATTATTGTCAAGCGTAATGCCAAAATTTTGGTTAGCATTAGGATCAAATTCGGATATAAAAACCTGACCTTCAATATTTCCTTCGGCTAAAGCACCACTGTTTATAAAAGCATTGCCAGATACCTTGGTAATCATTAATGTTCCCTGACCTAAAAGTGAATGGTCTATGAACAGTCCACCAAGATTATAAATACCGACATCGGTGGAGTCGTCATCGACCGTCACATGCATCCATCCCTTCGGAAAAATATTGAGTTGACCGGAAGAGAGTATTTGCGCACCATTGACCGGGGCATCCATAATCTCCAGTGAATCGTAAAGCTCCAGAATACCGAACAACCGAAGACCCATACTAAACGAAACCGCAGTAGGATCTTTAATTGTTAATTTTGGATTATTCAAGCCAACACCATTTCCGATTTGCAGGGTGGTCGAATTCTCTACCTTAACCGATGCTACAGTCACATTTCCAGATGATAAGTGACAGCGTATAATACCTGTGCCACTGGCGATAATTACATTATCGGTAGCTTGTGGCAAACAATTGCAAGTCGCACCTCCCTGAGACATGCTCCAGTTCGTTGGCGTATTCCAATCACTATCGCCACCAATCCAGTAGAGGGTTTGAGAGGTCAGATTAAAACTCGAAAGGAGAAACAAGAAACACAAAGCTTTGTCAAACTGTATCTTTAACATTGGAGAAGAAATTTTACCAGCAACTTAGATAAAATTCACAACGGTGTACCCATCCCCAGGTGTAGTTTTGAGATTCCGGTGCAAAACAAAGCGAATCATTAAACGATTGACGTAATTTTTGGATCACGTCTTTAACAAAGGTCAAGCTTTTAAGAATGGAGAAAACCAGGCAAGCAGCAAATCACACATTATCCAATGCGCTCAGGAATGGTAGTTTTCCTATTTTAATGAAAATTGGATAATATTTTATCAAGTAAATCGCTATGAGGAGAAGAACCTTCCTAAAATCTTCCGGACTTGCAACGCTATTTTTTACAATACCGAGAAGAGTTGAGCCTCCCCGTACTCATTTCATATCACTTAGTTTTGACGATGGGTTCAAAAAATCATTTTACCGGATCGCAGAAATTCATGAAAAGTATAGTCTCAAAGCATGTCTGAATATCATCGCCAGCGGACATCTGCCCAGTTTCAAGGGTGAAATCCAATTTTCACCAGCTATGGTCGATCAGAAACCTGTTCGTCAATGGAAAATAGCCCCAATAAAATTTACATTGAAATAAACATTGGATTCATCCTGCTGCACTTTGTGTGACAACAATCACCATTGATATTAATGTTCCACCATATTTTGCGAAAAAATATATTCCTTTATGATTTACCGAATCCTATTTTCAGTATTTCTTGCCGGTCAGGCAATAACCGGTGTTCAGGCACAATCAATTTTTGAAAAATGGCCTGCTCTAAATGCTTACCATGAGGTAATGAAAGAAACCTTCCATGCCTCGGAAGATGGAAACCTGGCGCCACTAAAATCACGTAGCGGAGACTTAAAAAGTCAGGCAGATATCTTGGCTAAATCGGAAATTCCCGCCGAATTTAATTCACCCATGATTAAAACGGCCATCATGCAGTTAAAAAAAGATAGTAAATCCATAGCCAAACAAGTGAAAAAAGGAAAGAGTAGTGATGGGGAATTAACCAGGTCAATGGCTGCTCTACACGAGGTTTTCCACAAGATCGTTGGGCTTTGTAAAGAGGGCCATTAGATTATTTACATACGATAGTATGCGTCATTATTCCATACGGGATCGAACAGATGTTTCCTGCATCGTAGAATTAATACTGTAAAACATCATCTATCCAATCTAGTAGACCAACGCATCGAT
>JAGQWV010000305.1 GCA_020437045.1 Saprospiraceae bacterium
ATTTTTCCGGACAAAGAGCATTTTGGTAGAATTTTTCGCAATAACGCCAAGATGTCGGCGATGGGTATTCTTCAGATTGCCGCGGTAATGGGTAGTTGTGTGGCTGGAGGTGCATATCTACCGATCATGTCCGATGAATCTCTAATTGTCGATGGTACCGGATCTATTTTTCTGGCCGGACCTTATCTCGTCAAAGCGGCGATTGGGGAAGTGGTCGATTTGGAGACTCTGGGAGGAGCTGCCACGCAGAGCGAGATTTCCGGAATCATCGATCACAAGATGCCCGATGATCAATCTTGTTTGGATCGAATTAAAGAATTGGTGAAACACAGAGCTCCGTTACCAATTGCTGGCTTTACCAGAAACCAGGCAGTTCCACCAGCATTAGAAAAATCAATGTATAGCATCTTGCCTGAGGATAGAGCAAAACCGTACGATATGGTAGAGTTGCTAAAATGTCTGGTAGACGATTCGCAACTGACCTTCTACAAAGAGGGGTATGGAAAGACGATTATTTGCGCCTATGCTAATATAGATGGATGGGCAGTAGGAATTGTGGCCAACAGTAGGGCGCTGGTAAAGACTCGCTCGGGTGAAATGCAGTTTGGTGGGGTAATTTATTCGGACTCGGCAGATAAAGCGGCTCGATTTATCATGTTGTGTAATCAGAAGAGGTTACCACTAGTCTTTGTTCATGATGTCACTGGATTTATGGTGGGTAAACGGTCTGAGCACGGGGGGATTATTAAAGATGGTGCCAAGATGGTCAATGCGGTAGCCAATAGCACGGTACCAAAATTTAGTGTAATCGTTGGAAATTCTTACGGTGCCGGCAATTATGCCATGTGTGGCAAAGCTTATGATCCCCGTTTGATCGTGGCCTGGCCAACAGCCAGAATTGCAGTCATGGGGGGCAATCAGGCCGCTGAAGTTCTCATGCAGATTCAGGTTAGTTCACTGAAAGCAAAAGGTACTACATTAGATGAAAATGCGGAGAAGGAGATGCTCGAAGACATCCGTTCCCGGTATGAAAAACAAACTTCACCCTATTACGCTGCCGCTCGCCTTTGGGTCGATGCCATTATTGATCCTGCCGAAACGAGAAAGGTGATTAGCCTGGGCATGGAGGCTGCGAATCATGCTGAAGTGGAAAAGTTTAATACGGGAGTACTTCAAGTCTGAACCAGCAATATTTGTAAAACAAACTAACACCTGGCTTTTGCAATATTTAATTAAAACGCTTTTTGGCTTAGAATCTGTCCTCGCGCAAGAAATCGCGATGCTGGGCGGCGAACAGATAGAAATACAAAACCGGGCAGTGGCAACGGTTGGTGATAAAGCATTAGGCTACCGGCTGGTGTATCAGTGTCGCACTGCTTTGGCGGTCTTAACCCCAATCAAAACGGGAGTGGTGCAAAATGAACAACAGCTCTATGCCATCATGCACTCCATATCGTGGGATGAAGTTTTTATGATAGACCAGACTTTTTTTATTGATATCGTGTGTTATTCCGACCTTTTTCGAAACAGTCATTTTTTAGCTCAAAAATGTAAGGATGCTATCGTAGATCAGTTTAGAGATAAATATGGCCGACGACCTTCTATAAGTAAAGACGGAGCGATTAAAATAAATGTATTTATCAAGGCGGATCAAGTTATTATTTCCCTCGATCTGGCAGGTGCTCCTCTTTTTAAACGAGGATATCGGCTGGAGACCGGACCTGCTCCCATTAACGAGGTTCTGGCGGCTGGTCTGATTCAGCTGTCTGGCTGGGATCGGAAGATGCCCCTGGTAGACCCCATGTGTGGTTCTGGTACCATTATTATGGAAGCGGCGCTCCTGTCTCGTAATATACCTTCACAATATTGGAGAAGTGATTTTTCCTTTATGCACCTTAATAACTTTGACCCCGGACTTTGGCAAAACGTCAAAGAAGACGCAAGACCACGACTATCTGGTGCAGTACCGCAACTGATCGGCCGGGATATTAATCGGCATTTTTTAAATCTGGCAAAAACCAATGCTGCCAAAGCTGGAATCGAAGGAATTCAATGGGAAAAGGGAGACTTTTTTAATTATCTACCCCAGTCAAAGATGGGAATGTTATTGTTTAATCCTCCGTATGATACGCGTCTTTCATTAAATGATGCAATCCAGTTTTATTCCCGTATTGGTGATCACTTGAAAACCAATTTTAGTGGCTGGGTGGCCTGGATTATTTCGTCGCATCTCCAGGCCATAAAGAGGGTAGGTCTTAAACCAACTAAAAAAATACCACTTTACAATGGCCCATTAGACTGTCGGTTTGTTCAGTTTGAAATGTACAGTGGCAGTAAGAAATAGGGAGATATGTCTCAACTTAGTAACCAAATAAAAGCATTTTTTACAGCAAGTGATGCAGAGGTAGGGGAGATTGAAAAATGTTTCAAGCCTTTATCTTTATCTAAGAATGAATATTTTATTAAAGAGGGGCGCTATACCCGCAAGTTGGGTTTTATTGAATCTGGAATTATTCGTGAATATCTAATAGTGGATGGAAAAGAGATTACTAAATGGCTATCCGTAAGTGGTTATTTTGCAGTTGACATTGCCGGCTTTTTATTTGACAGACCTGCCCGTTGGAATTTTCAGGCGTTGACAGATTGTCATATGCAAGTGATCGATCAACGGGATTATCACGAATTACACCGGGTTATCCCGGCCTGGACTTTGATGGAGAAAAATTTTTTAGCCCGATGTTTTACTGTACTGGAGGATCGGGTGGTCTCACATTTGTCCTTAAATGCCGAAGAGCGATATAAACTTTTCTTTCAAGCCTATCCCGAACTCTTCAACCAGGTACCGTTGCAGTATCTGGCTTCTCTTTTAGGAATGACTCCGGAAACCTTGAGCAGAATCCGCAGCAGGCAGAATTCTTGACATAGATCAAGAGCGTACTGATGATTTAGGCACAACTTTGTATCAAATTAAAAATATAAATGATGATGCAAAGTGAGATAGGCGCAAGATTACCGGAAATCACTGATTTTTCTCGATTTAATCTTCAAGTTGATCGTGATGCTCCCGTCTATGCGGAAGATGAGATTCACATAAAAGCAGATCCTCAAAAAGTGTGGGATCTCCTGGTCGATTTTCAAAAGTGGCCATTATGGAATGAAAAAGTATCCTCAGTAAGTATAAAGTCAGCATTGGTACCGGGTATGAAGTTTACCTGGAAATCCAATGGAATTACCATCCGGTCGACTTTGCATACGGTACAACCAGTTTCTTTGCTAGGGTGGGAGGGAAAAGCAGTGGGGTCATATGCCATTCATAACTGGGTATTAACACCCATCTTCGGAGGTTGCATGTTAAGCGTCAAGGAGAGCATGACTGGGTGGATCGTAAGACTATTCAATGCTAAAATGCGGAAAACCCTTCAAGCCGATATGAAATTTTGGTTAGAAAAAATTAAATCAGAATGCGAGGGAAGATGAAGCACACCAAGAAGCAGCCATACTCTATAGTGACTGCCAGAGATAAACGAGTTCCCGCCATTGATTGTTGCTTGTCCGATCATATAGTGAGAA
>JAGQWV010000306.1 GCA_020437045.1 Saprospiraceae bacterium
AACCTGACGGCACGATTTAATATTACCGATTGGTTATATAGACAGGGTCGGGTAGGACAGGATTTCTATAGCAGAGATGTTGATTACAATTTACCTACCGGTTCACAGCGACAGTCTGCACCACCGCCGGGATTCGTCAATGGGCAGTACGTCCAGGATTTACGCCGTTTCCGGGAGATTAATGCAGACTTCCTGATCGGTGCGGATAAAACATTTGGAAATTTTGGGGTATCCATAAACGCTGGAGGTAACCAAATGTACCGACGTTCAGATGTCAACACCGAATTAGGTGAAAACTTTTTTACCAGAGGTCTTTATACCATTGGTAATGCCAGTAAAGTGACTCCTAATTATTCTATTTCTGAAAGGCAGGTTAATTCGCTTTATGCAGCGGCTGAGCTTTCCTATAATGGCTTTTTATATTTGAACGCCACGGTACGAAATGATTGGTTCTCCACCTTGTCCGCTGCTAACCGAAGTATCTTATATCCTTCTATTACTGGTAGCTATGTTTTCACAGAGTCCATGTCTAATCTGCCGAGTTGGCTTCGATTTGGCAAATTGAGATTAGCTTATGCAGAGGTGGGTAGTGACACTGATGTGTCTCCTTATGCGAACAATTTGTTTTACGGCATCAATGCCCAGCAGTTCCCAAATCCAAGTGGAAGCTTCCAGCCGGTTGGGTCAATAAATGGTTCCACCGTGCCGAATGCTGATTTGCGTCCAATGCGGGTTAAGGAAAAAGAAATCGGTGTCGAATTGACCCTACTAAGGAATCTGCAACTAGAACTTTCTTACTACCATAAAGTTTCTTCGGATCAGATCTTGCAAGCCCAGATATCCGATGCTTCTGGATTTTTGACTCAGTTGATCAATGTGGGTGAGAGTGAAAACCGGGGCGTGGAAATGTTCCTGGGTGTATCACCGGTTAAGTCTGAAAATTTTGAATGGAATAGCAGTGTCAATGCCACCTATAATACATCAAAAGTTTTGAGTTTGGGTGATGATGTAGATGGTACATTTATTACGGTAGGCTCAGCAGAATTCCATGGCGAATTGCGACAAGTAGTTGGTGAAGAAATGGCTCAATTATACGGATGGGGCTATTTAAGAGATGCGCAGGGAAGACAGGTTTTTGATCCCAACAATGGAAGACCTTTACGATCAGAAGAACAACTGGCCTTTGGCAGCGCCTTGCCTAAATGGTGGGGTGGTTTTACCAACCAACTGATATATAAGGATCTTTCCTTCTCCTTTTTGATCGATTTCAAATTGGGCCACAAGATGATTTCCGGTACCCACACGAATGCATATCGTCATGGTTTGGATAAAGCTACGCTCGTAGGAAGAGATGTTGGTTATGTAATTGGAGAGGGGGTTAATCCTAATGGCGAAATAAATACTACGCAGGCACTGATTCAACCCTATTATGAAACGATCCGCTCTGGCCGTATGTCCGAACAATCGGTCTTTAATGCCGGGTCCTGGCAATTACGCCAAATATCCCTGGGATATGATCTGGGTAAACTTATTCCAAACAATAAATTTATCACCGGAGCCCGGGTGAATCTGGTAGCGAACAATGTTGCAGTTTTGAAAAAATGGGTACCTCATATTCATCCTGATCAGAATGGTATTATTGCCGATACTGATGTTGGTTTGGAAGCAACCGGTTTGCCAGTAACCCGTAGTATTGGATTTAACTTGAATCTCAAGTTTTAAACCAGTAAGTTCTTTTTTAATAATAACATTTTGAAAAGATGAAAACGACATATAAATATATTATCACATCATTTTTTGCGATGCTCTTGATGGCATCGTGCGACAAAGGATTTGATGAATTAAATACGAATCCCGTTCGTCTTACTTCCATCAATCCAGTTTTTCAATTAAATGCATCCATTATTTCAAGTGCATATGGGTATAATAATCTTACCTATGAGACGACGATCGTCCGGCAGATGATTACCCCGTTTGTAGGTGTTGGAACGGGAGGAAATCTAAACCAGGATAACCGGTCAGCCACCCAGGGAAACTGGCAGGATGGGTACAGGAATATGGTGAAGAATTTGGTGGGTGGCATATCACATGCTGACCCCTCCCGCACGAATCTTCTAAGTATGTTACGGATCTGGAAAGCTCATACCTTCATGGTACTGACCGATACCTATGGAGATATTCCTTACACGGAAGCCGGTCAGGCTTTTTTGGAAGGATATGGATTTCCTGCTTATGATAGCCAGGAGTCTATCTACAGAGACATCCTCAACGAATTAGCTACGGCTTCAGCAGCATTGGATCCATCGAAAGATAAAGTTGATCAGGACATTATGTATGGAGGGGATATCGACCAATGGAAAAAATTGGGATATTCTCTTTTATTGCGAGCAGCTATGCGTCTGACGAAAGTTGATCCTGGTCAAGCCCAGCAATATGCTGCTCAGGCAATTGCCGGTGGTTTAATGGAGTCAAATGAAGACAATGCTCTGGTACGACATAACGCCGATTATCGAAATGATGTGGGAACGAATGTAAACGGTGGTCAGGCACCATTTTACTATCTGGATAAGGAGTTCGTAGATTTTCTCAAAGCAAAAGGAGATCCCAGATTGACCTCCATCGCTGTCCGCTATGTCGGTGCGTCATCTGAAGGTGGTCAGAAAGAGGAGAATGCTGATCGCACCTTTGATGCGCAAATCGGTATGCCTCAAGGTTATGATAACTCTTCCATTCCACCGGTAGTGGAGGCTGATGGCCTGGTTAGCCTATATGACTACAGTCAGATGGATCGTACAAGATTTGGTAATCCGGAAGCACCAAGTTATTTGGTCACCTATTCACTTACCCTTTTATTGAAAGCGGAAGCTATTGTGAGAGGATGGGCATCTGGAGATGCTGCCGCTGAATATGCAAAAGCCATCGAAGCTCATATGCAACAGTGTGCCGAATGGCCGGGCAATACTACGGTAGCTCAGGAAGATATTGATGCCTTTATTGCTGCTAATCCGTTGGAAGCCGGCAAAGAGCTACAACAAATTAATGAACAATATTGGGTGTCTTCGTATTTGATTGGACCGGAGACCTGGGCAAATTTCCGTCGCAGCGGATATCCGGTGGTTGCTCCAAACAAATATCCTGGTAGTGATCTCAAGACGGAAGACTTCATCAGAAGGTTGACTTATCCGGATTCAGAACAAACGGTTAATAAGACCAACCTGGATGCAGCTGTCGCCAGACAAGGTCCTGATCTTTTGGACACCAGAGTATGGTGGGATGTTAAATAGCAGTAGGGATCTTTTCATACATAATATATAAGCCAGTGGAAATTTTTTCCTACTGGCTTATTTTTAAACATTTCTTATGCAACATTTCAATACAATCAAAAGAAGAAACCTTCTAAAGACCTTGTTAGGCACCTCTTTGGGAGCATGGTCGTTAACCAATATAAGTGGGCGTACAACCTCGGCAAAAAGCTCACGAGGCAAGAAACCGGTTCTCATGAAAGTGGGATGTCAGCATGGAGGTACCACCAAGGAGAATCTGGAATATTTGGCTAGACACGGTGTTTTCAATATAGATGGCGGTTCTCCTGAATTTATTGAAGGAGTAGGTTGGGACCTTGATGATTCTATGCGCAAGAAAGAAGCTTGTGAAAAATATGGAATTAACCTGGATGCCTATCATCTCCCCTTATCATCAGCCGGATTAAAAAATATCTCCACTCCCAATATTATGTTGG
>JAGQWV010000307.1 GCA_020437045.1 Saprospiraceae bacterium
TTGGCATGTCGGCGCAAGATGGGTATTTCAACGGCCTCCTATAGAACCCTGCAGGGTTTCTCATCTGGCCCACCAAGGTAAACTATCCAGCTGGAAATCTCTTGATGCACCTTGTCATTTTTAAGAAAGATAAGAAAGAGTTAATTGATCATTCCTCACTGGAAAAATTCGAATGCATGAAACTAAAGAATGTAGAACTGGAGCTTGGTAAAATATATCAATCACTTGTTGAAGCCGAAACACTGGCTACGCGAAGTGGAAGTATGGTCCATACCGATTATCAACTCAGTGCCACTAATCTGGTCAGATACCTGGTTTTGAGAAGGTATGACCTTCGTTTTTTACATGACAGCTTATCTGAGTTAGGGGTGTCTGCCTTACGTAGCTCAGAAGGCTATGTCTGGCGGAATGTCACTGATGCTCTGAAACTCGTAAAACTTTTACGGGGAGAAGTCTGGAGCCCTGCAGATGCCCCCTCCATAGGGTATAAAAAGAGTAAAAAGATTATCCGTAAACATTCTAACCGTCTTTTCAATGCCCGGGATCAGCGTCATCGTACAGAGATCATGGTGACCATGCCTGCTGAAGCTGCTGTAGACAAAATATTAGTGAAAAATCTAATATATGAAGGCATGGAGATTGCCCGGATAAATTTAAGTCATGGAGATGTGGGAGAATGGCAGGCGATGGTCAACAACATTAAACAAGCAGCTTCCGAATTAAAAATGCCTTGCAAAATATATATGGATCTTTCCGGACCGAAAATCCGGACGGGCAGTATCCAATTGAAAGAGAAAAATAAGAAAGGAAAGATTAAGGTTACCGATAAAATAGGCCTGAAGAATGGGGATCATTTGGTACTCACCAAAAAGCAATTAAATGCAAAAAAGCCTAAATACGGATCTTCCGGTGAGTTGATTAGACCGGCCAAAATCTCCGTATCTCTACCGGCAATAATTGATGATGCAGAAATTGGGCACCGTATACTCTTTGATGATGGAAAAATTGAAGGTAGTATCATCCAGAAGAAAAAAGATGAACTGGAGGTGGTCATTGTCAACACCCCGCAATTAGTAAAATTAGGATCAGAGAAGGGAATTAATCTGCCGGACAGTCACCTTCAGCTGCCCTCGTTGACGGAGAATGACCTCACCAATTTGCCTTTTGTGGTCTCCAATGCCGATATGCTGGGCTATTCTTTCGTGCGCAACGCCGACGATGTAAAAAAGCTTTATTCCGAACTAAATAAATATCAGAGCGAGCATCTGGGAATCATCTTTAAGGTAGAAAACAAAGATGCCTTTGAAAATCTGCCATTGATTTTACTGGAAGCGATGAAACGTCCTGGTATCGGCGTGATGATTGCCAGGGGAGACCTGGCCGTTGAACTAGGACCCGAACGAATTGCTGAAGTACAGGATCAGATCCTTTGGATTTGTGAGGCAGCGCATGTACCAGTGATCTGGGCAACGCAGGTCCTGGAAAATTTGAGTAAAACCGGACAAGCATCCCGTGCGGAAATCACCGATGCGGCCAAAAGTGCACGGGCTGAATGCGTAATGCTTAATAAGGGGCCTTATGTGGTGAGTTCTGTGCGTCTATTGAAGAATATCCTTTTTAAAATGGAATCACATACTACAAAAAAGAAGAGCACAATGCGATCCTTGAAAATTGCCCAAAAGGCTATGGCAAAACTCGGTAGTAACGAAGTTTTCCCGGTAATTCCGGAAGCAGATGGTTTACAATCTGAGTGATCCTGATGTAATTATTTTAGGCTTCGGCAATTTCTTTGATTTTCTCCAAAACACTTTGCCATCCTCCGGCCTCGGCAGAGTCCTTGTATCTTTCTGCACCTTTTTCGACTTTGCTATAATCTCCCTGGGTCACCCGTAGAATGGTATCATTCTGATCGCCGCTCAGATCATAGGTAACCGTGAGATAGTTTTCCGGTATATCTGCAAAATCACCATTCGGA
The DNA here is from genome assembly GCA_020437045.1 of Saprospiraceae bacterium. Taxonomy (GTDB): domain Bacteria; phylum Bacteroidota; class Bacteroidia; order Chitinophagales; family Saprospiraceae; genus JABDMH01. Next base: position 1,976 of record JAGQWV010000307.1, read on the forward strand.
TCAATCACCGTATACGATAGGTGTTTTCCAGGCTCTAGAGATACTAGATTTCCCTTGACATAAACTCTATCATCCGTCGAGCCTTTCCACAGCATTTCCGCACCTGGTTGCCAGGTACAAATCACCTCACATCCATACATATACAACTTGGTCATTTCCGGATCGGTTAATAGTTCCCAGACCGTACCGGTAGGAGCTTTAATGGATATTTCGTTTTCAATTATTAGTGGTGTTCCCATTTCTTAGTAATCATTTTGGTGCAATAATAGGTTTTGATGCTGCGGCTCAGGTTATAAATTCAGGATTATTTAGTATAAATTCGGTGGTGATCGAAATGATTCACTATTAATTCTTTACCAGGTCTGCATAGCTGACCAGTTTAATTCCCCGGTCTTTAATCACTGCTTTAACCCGTTGGTCAACAAGAAGGTTCATCACGGCATAACGGTCCTGGGCCACGTGTTCATAACCGGGATGACCGATCGCTTGTTGTTCGGGGTAATCATCGGCAGGGTGTTCGACATAGAGCCAGGTTCCGGGAGTCAGAGCGTTTAAGGCATCAATAAAAGCGCTGACTCTTTGTTCGGTCGGTAGCGTGTTGTTGCCCAAACTCGGAAAACGCTGAACTCCCATTTCTTCTGGTATAATGTCGAGGTTATATTCTTTAGCTAGTTGTTTAAAAAGGGCACTGGTTTTTTCGTCGATATTCATACAGCCCATATGGGCACTGAGATGAGAAAGCCAGGGAAGGTCCTTCTTTACCATTTCGATTTGTGCCCTTATCTCTTTTTCTATTTCGTTAATATCCCAATTATGTTCAGTCAGGGCCCCATCCGGTAGTCGCCGGTTTTCCCAGATCATTGGGTAAAAATATCCCCTTTCATCGGTCAGCGATGGGACCGGAGTCAATGGGCGCCATTTTATATTACTCCATTCACTGGTTAATGTCAGGTGCAAACCCACATCAATATCGGGATGCTCCTGAAGCATCTTAATGGCCTCCGGATACCAGGGTGTGGGAGCCATGATTTCGACGGATGTGGCAATACCCCTATCGAAAGTTTTCATAATACCCGTATTGGTAGCATGAGAACATCCCATATCATCAACGCGAATGATTAATTTAATTTCCTTGTCCTCGGTAGACTGTGCGCATGTATCAACATTACTTTGTACACACGCCATACAGCAAAGCAATAATTTTATGTAAAACCTTTTCATCGACGGCCCTTTTTTAGACAGAGACAAATAATTTGAATTTTCTTATCCTCTAAATTATGGACATGAAGTTAAGGACAAGAAATTCAAATACGGAAATCTCCCTGGTTAATTTTCTGGTTACAGGCAGGGGGGATCCTCATAGGGTATTCCATGATCTTGTGGATTCCTGATCTCTAACCGTTCGTAGTGCAGTATCCTCTCAGAAGATTCGTCCTCCGGGAGGACAGCGACTCGAAGCCCAAACAGAGGAATTATATATTCCCGTAATCTTAAAATATCCCAATTCCTCTTTATTTATTCCTCCATTGATTTGGGGTCATTCCCATATGTTTTCGAAATTGCAGGTGAAAATGCTGAGGAGATGAATATCCCAGATCATGAGCAATTTCAGCCACCGTTTTGTCCGTATCTAATAGCGATTGCCCGGCGATGTTGAGTCTTCTTTGGGTCAAATATTCAAATAGGGTATTGTGAAACATTTCTTTGAAACCAGATTTTAACTTGAATTCATTTAATCCTACGGAATGTGCTACTTCCGTCAGATTTGGCGGGTCGGTGATTCTACTGTTTATAAAATCTCTGGCCGCTATTATCTTTTCTTTATCATGTTGTGTCTTGATATGAGTGTAGGTCTGTTTTTTTATTTGATGATAATGATCAATACATAATACCAGTAATTCAAGCGCTTTTGCCAAGAGGAATATTTTCTTCAAACTACCTTCATAAGGATTGAGTTTAATTTCATCAATTATTTTTTGAATATTAATATCGATGGTTCCCCATGGATCCGATAGAATGACTGGTTTGCCAGCCATGATATCTTCAAGAAATATTTTTAACAGATCATCGGCACCTTCCCGGGTAAAATTTATAAATAATTCCCTGGGAAAGTCAATGCCAAAAGTTTCTATGACCAGTGTTTTGTTGCGAATTTCAAGGTCAATTCCCTTCGAATACATTAAATTATGGTGCCCGCCGGCGAGATCAAAACTTCTGTTTAGTTGATGGTAGGTAAATCCATAATCACCTTGTAATCCAAAATGTAGCCGGACGCGTTCATTTTCATTACCAACCTGGTGGAGTGTTTTTTTTGAAAATTCGGAAAGTGCATATCCCAGCGTAATGCCATTCACCTCCCATTGTTGTGAATTTACGATTTTCCAGTGAGCGGATTTTCTTTCAGTATTCATGAATAATCAAAGATACCTACTTTCTGCTTAAGCTATTTATAGTTTGAACAATTGGTGTAGCGGCCTGTTTGATTTGAACTAAAATAAAGGAACAATGGATGCTTTTTCAAAAACGATCATTACCGCTGTAGATCAGGTGAAAGAGGCAGTGGTGAAAATTGATGTGTTTCGCCGGGTCAAAGGCAAACTGGTGAAAGCAGGTGCAGGATCCGGATTTATTTTTTCCTCCGATGGATATGCATTTACGAATAGTCATGTCATACACCAGGCAGAAAAAATCCAGGTGACACTGTTGGGTGGTGATGAGGTGAATGCCGAATTGATTGGTGAAGATCCGGATTCTGATCTGGCCATTATTAAAGTGTTTGGAGACCAAACGGCCTTTGCCAGATTGGGAAATTCGGAAGCGTTGCAAATCGGTCAGCTGGTCATTGCCGTAGGAAATCCGCTGGGCTTTCAGCAAAGTGTGACCGCGGGAGTGGTGAGTGGACTGGGGCGTACCATCCGAACCAAAACTGGAATGTTGATCGACAATGTAATCCAGTCGGATGTATCACTCAATCCCGGTAATTCGGGAGGTCCCTTGACCGATTATCAGGGACTAGTCGTCGGCGTCAATACCGCCATCATCCAGGGGGCACAAGGATTAAGCCTGAGTATCGATATCAACAAAGCCAAATCCATTGCCGATCAATTGATACGGAATGGAAGAGTCTTTCGGGCACGATTGGGATTGATGTTACAGGTAATAACGTTAAATCCAAAAATGCAAAGACACTATGGTCTAAAGCAGGGGAAAGGATTGTTTATTGTTCGGATAGATAAGAACAGTCCGGGATCCAGATCACAATTGAAAGAAGGAGATATTATAATTGATTTTAACAATAAACCGGTAGCTTCTCTTTTTGAGTTATTTCAGGAATTGAGTCATGAATCCATTTTAACCATGGTGGATATTTCGGTAATCCGACATACAGAAAGATTATACTTTCCTATTTTTCCGGAACGAAAAGCAGCATGATATTTACATGTTTCTGGACTCTGGGAGATGGATAGAATCACTAGGAAGGCGTGGAAATACCCATCTTGCGCTGACACTAAAACGATACTGAGTATTTCAACGGTCTCCTAGTGCAGCATTTCCAAAATAACTAATACTATTGTCGGCTTCTTTTTCGCCATCTCATCATCATCGAAAGCCTTGTTTGACAAAGGCCATACGCGGTTTCGCTTTTACTGACGCTGTCGGTCAGCATCAGGATTCGATCTGACAAAAAATAAT
>JAGQWV010000308.1 GCA_020437045.1 Saprospiraceae bacterium
ACTGGAAAACTGCTGCTCTGGTCCGCACAATGAAAGTAATGGCTTCCGGTTTGCGGGGTGGCAACTCCTTTATGGAAGACTACACCTATCACTTTCAATCAGACAGATCGCAGGTCTTGGGTGCCCATATGTTGGAAATATGCCCCAGCATTACTGAAGATCGTCCATCCTGCGAAATTCATCCCTTAGGGATTGGAGGTAAGGCAGATCCTGTCCGATTAGTATTTAATGGCAGTTCAGGAAAGGCACTCAATGCATCGATGATCGATCTCGGAAATCGATTCAGACTACTCGTCAATACAGTAGAGGGCAAAGTACCAGCACATGATTTACCAAAATTACCGGTAGCCCGAGTCCTCTGGGATCCACAGCCGAATCTATCAGTCGCCGCAAGTGCCTGGATACTCAGCGGAGGAGCACATCACACCTGTTACAGTCAAAATATCACAGTAGATCAGCTGGAAGATTTTGCGGAAATTGCCGCCATCGAATGTGTGATTATCGATGACACCACCTCCATTCGTCAGTTAAAACAGGATCTGCGAAATAACAGTATATATTATGGCATTCAGGCACTTTAAAACCCAATAATACTATTTAATATTCCGATTGATTGGACTTAAAACCTCATCAGTTTTTTGAGCGATTTAGTGACCGTTGAGATTTACCTGGTAAGGAAATGCGAAGTCCTCTTGCTTAATCTCTGAGTAAAATTCCTTTATATATTTTAGGCAATTGCGTCGCTCTTTATTGGAGATCATATCGAAATTATCGATGCAGGCATAAATCTGATCTTCTTTGCTTAAAAATAAATTGATTACTTCCGGCAGTAGCGAAGCATTTTGTCTGAAGCCTAAATAAACTCTTTTAATTTGTCTGTTGTCAACCACCTTAGGATGGACATAAGGTGCATTTACAAAAGAAGAAAAATCAAAATCGTAAGCAACAGAATGCCATGGACCACCATCCTCTGGTTTAATCAAGGTGACATTTCTTTCTACCTTATAATCCATGTCTGAATTTCCAATCATATACTGAAACATCGCTACGATTTCCATATTCCTACCATCCAAGCTATCGGGAGAAGTCCCCATGCAATTACATAATTTACCCCCATTATTCTTGGCAAATTCCTTTTCACTCTCTAAAAGAATTGCTTTTTTCGATATTCTTTCTTCCCTGGTATCATCTACATAAACCAAATCCAGAAGCTTAGCTCTCAGGCTCATTGGAGTAATGATCCGGTACAACTCATATATCAGATATTCTTTCAAAAGAAGCTCTTCTCCGATTTTTTGATCAAGACAGTGGGTCACGACCTTGTATTCATCCTCATTATCCAGGCCAACTGCTTCCAAATCACTCTTTACAAAGTCTAGCTTCAGGGGAGGAAAATCACAATATCTTCTCCGGGACTTACTTCGCACCGAAATTCCTACCGGCAAATTAATTGTTCTATCTCCGGAAATGATGCTCAGCTGACCATCTTGTTTTTCATTATTAAATTTATTGGCTAACATCGTATCAATATTAAGATGCAGCTCCACCAGGTCGAGATCACTGTGATAAATCGTATCAAAAATGGTCACCGGCTTGTTCACCTGTGCAGATGCCCAGGAAAATTGAAAAACTAGAAGTGCTATTGGCAAGGAAGTGAACAGGCACTTTATGACAGATAGCATGGATCTAACCGGTATTTGTTTAATTTGTACCATGTATATGAATCGGCCTTGTGATTCTTTGGAAAGATACAAACTTAATCATGACATTCTCTAAACTGCAATGCACAAACATGCTTAAACACCTTTGGCAACTCATTTTTTGCTTGATTTTATTCCATGCTTCTCTTGTGAGAGCTCAAGATTTACAGGGCAGTAAGCAACGATTTGTGCTGCACAGCAACGCATTGGAAGGTAATTTAATCGGTGATTCGCCGGACCGCGAAGTGTCTGTGTATCTGCCTCCGAGCTATACCAAGGATACCACCAAGAGCTATCCTGTTCTTTATTTATTGCATGGATATACGGATAGTGATAGTAAATGGTTCGGATTCGAAAATCACTGGATTAATTTTCCCCGTCTTATCGACTCCGTAATCACTGCGGGAAGCTGTCAGGAAATGATCGTCGTGATGCCTAATGCATATAATACTTTCAAGGGCAGTTTTTACTCGTCATCCCTCACCATTGGTGATTGGGAAACATTTGTCACAGAAGAACTTGTCACCTATATTGATGATCACTATCGTACCCTGGCCTCGCGGGATAGTCGCGGACTGGCTGGACATTCGATGGGGGGATACGGGACGATTCGGTTAGGAATGAAATTTCCGGATATCTACTCATCCATCTATTTACTCAGCCCATGTTGCATGAGCACCAATTCTTTTGATAATGATGGCCTTCGAAAAAATACGCAAGCGGTTACGCAAAAAGAACAAATTGCTGATCAACCATTTTTTGTATCTGCAGCCCTGGCATTGGCTGCTGCCTGGGCACCCGACCCCGATAAGAGTCCTCTATTTCTGGATCTTCCCTTTGACGATGGGGGCTCGATCGACGACATACAAAATAAATTTGCGGCTAATGCCATCTTAAATATGGTCGATCAATATATTTATAATCTGACGCGTCTGGAAAATATTGGCATGGATGCAGGCATGCAGGATTATGGCATTCACGACGACACCAGACATTTACACGAAATTCTGGATGAAAGCGGAGTCAATCATCTTTACGAATCCTACGAAGGAAATCATGTGAATAAAATCGCCGAACGAATTACTCGGAAAATGCTTCCTTTTTTTAGTGAGAATCTAAAGTTTAACTGAGCTATTTATTTTACGGAAAAAAACTGTTTTTGTTCCAGCGTATCGTTTCGCAGTACTAATTGATAGCTACCAGGTGATATGAAGCGCTGAGTTTCTATAAAATAAGGTTCTAAGGATTGTCCGGTGCCAATAACATGGTCAAATCTCACACAGTTTAACCCGGCCCTGCCATCCAATTTTTTTTGCCAAATATTCTCATTTGATAAACGCTGAATTACGAGTTCATAGATACCGGATGTATCCAGATAATAATAGAAATTTTGTTTTATAATCGATGCCAAATCAACGTCGTGGTTGCTTGCTCTTCGCTTTGCGGCCTTAAAATCAAGGACCGGAAACAGG
>JAGQWV010000309.1 GCA_020437045.1 Saprospiraceae bacterium
CCAACAAAGCTTATACTGCCAATAATCTGGATATGATGCTGCAGGAAAGAACTAAAACATTTATAAATAATCCTGATTATAATCAAATTCAACCATCCAAGATATCTATCTCTAAAATTTTTGACTGGTACCAGTCGGATTTTAAGGACGTAATTTCTTTTCTAAATAATTATTCAAGTTCAAAAATTAATTCATCTGCTAATATTTCCTACTTGGAATATGACTGGGCGTTGAACAAACAATAAAGAACAAAATGAAAAAATTAATACTACCACTATTCTTCTTTTTGCTGTCCATAATATCCATGGTCGCACAGGAATGTACTCCCTGGTTTCCTTTTTCTGAAGGGACTAAATTTGAGTATTCTTTTTTTGATCAAAAGGGAAAACCTTCCGGAAGGATTGCTTATAATGTGAAGGAAATTACACAGAGTTCCGGAAAATATGATGGTACCATAGCTGGTGTTTTTTATGATAAGAAGGATAAAGAAGTAAATAGTTTTGAGTTTTCGGTAACCTGTGACGACGGTGTTTATCGGGCCGACATATCTAATTTTATCAATCCATCCATAAAAGAAGCTTTTGGCTCGATGGAAGTGACCGTCACTGGAGACGAGCTGGTTATTCCCAAAGTCCTGAAAGTTGGTGAATCACTACCAGATGCCAGTACCCATATGGAGGCGGAGATGGGAATCATTAAAATGAAAATGGATATGGAAGTTACGAATAGAAAGGTGTTGGAAAAAGTATCAGTAACAACACCGGTGAAGACCTTTGATACCTATAAGGTTACCTCAGACGAATATATCAAAATGCCGATCCTGTCAAGAACGGGGCAATCTATCTATTATTATGCTGAGGGATACGGTCAGGTGAAGGTGGAAAATTATGATAAAAAGGGAAAATTGGATTCCTACATGTTGCTCACAAAATTTGAAAAGTGACTCTAACATCGGACTGAAGTTTCCAGTAGCGGACCTCTGATCAGATCCAACAGCTCGCATTTAACTTCGGACAAGCAGCATCCAACATCTGACCTCCACCATCCAGCAATTTTCGTTATTTTCGGATAATGAATGTGGTGATATTAGATGGATATACCGTAAATCCCGGCGACCTGTCTTGGGATCCTATCAGCAACGTAACGAATACCACGATATTTGATCGTACGGATGATCAGGATATTGTTTCCCGTGGTAAAGGAGCGCAAGTACTGGTAGTCAACAAAGTCAAAATTCTGGCACGCCACATGGACGCACTGCCTAACCTCCAGGCTATTTGTCTTTTAGCCACTGGTTTTGACAATGTAGACATTCAGGCCGCTAAAGAACGGGGTGTAAAGGTTTTTAATGCTGTGGGATATGGTTCGGAATCAGTGGCTCAACATACACTGGCTATGATGCTGGCCTTTACGAATAGAGTAGAAGCTCATCATAAATCAGTTCAAGATGGAGTTTGGTCCAGTCAGGATGACTTTTCCTACTCTTTGACTACGGTGAAGGAATTAAAGGGCAAAGTACTGGGCATTATTGGATATGGGAAAATCGGGCAAAGAGTAGGTGCCCTGGCTGCTGCTTTTGGTATGAAGGTGCTGGCTTTGAGCCGCTCCGGTGATAAACCGGGTGCTGAGATTGTAGGTAAAGAAGATCTTTTTCGAAGAAGTCACTTCATTTCATTACATGCACCTCTAAATGATGACAGTCGTGAGATTGTCAATAAAGATACTCTGACTCTGATGAGACCGGATGGGGTCATAGTCAACACTGGACGGGGTGGATTAATTAATGAAGCGGACTTGATCTCAGCGATAAACAACCAGACTATTGGCGGTGCACTGCTAGATGTTGTAAGTATCGAGCCACCAGCGGCATCTAATCCGTTGCTCTATTTGAAGAATGTATTGATTACTCCCCATATGGCTTGGAGAAGCCTGGAAGCACGAAAGTCATTAATTGAGATTGTCGCCGGAAATATCATGAACCATCAAAAAAATATCGATGAAAATAGGGTGGTTTGACCGATCTGGATGGTTTGATGGCGGAATTGCAGGTGCATTTTTCCTGCCATTAACACATGCTGGGATGTTGCCCACGAATCCGGTTAGTTGGTTTGAGGTATCTACCCATATGCTAAGTCTGATCATTATTCTGTTATTGACCCGGCAATATTTGCCTATAAAGAAAGAATGGAATTCCTTGCGATTTATTAGTGGATCTTTATTGATGTTAGTGCTGTGGTCCTTACTGCAATTGGTAGACACTTTTAAACATGACTACAATTCTTGGGGATTACGGGACGAAACACCAGCGTTCAATTTTAATCAGAATAACAAGGTCAGAGGGGTACATTACTTTACTCGCTTTAAGGATGGAAATATCAATTTTGATAAGATAAAAGAGAGCAATATTAAGCAGTTGGTCCTGGTACCCTATGCCTATCAAACTGCTTACAATAGTACTGAATTGAATTTTAGACAAAATCGGCGGCGGCGATCCATCGATAGAGATAGTATGTACTTGTCACTGGCTCAAATAGCTGCCTCGGAGGGCCTGGAAATTATCATCAAACCTCACATATGGATGCCTACCGATCATGGTAAATGGAGGTCAGATATTCAGTTTTCGAATAAAGATGAATTTCAAAGATGGGCCGAAAAGTACGCTGACTTCATTTTGCATTATGCAGCTTTGAGCGAAGAGATGGGAGCATCACATTTTTGCATTGGTACCGAGCTTTCCGGTTTAACCAAGGGACATGATGAGTTTTGGATAGAACTTATTAGGGAGGTTCGTAAGATTTATCATGGTAAGATCTTCTATGCGGCTAATTGGTATCGGGAGTATGAGCAAATACAATTTTGGGGGGCATTGGATTACATTGGTATTCAGGCTTATTTTCCTATTTGTAAGAAAAACAACCCTAGTATCGACGATTTAAAGAAAGGATGGAAAACTTATCGCATGCATCTGAAGAAGACGAGTATAAAGTTTCACAAACCGATCTTATTTTCAGAGTTAGGTTATCGTAGTTCTGATGATGCTGCCATAGATCCCTGGGCCTGGGTGGAAGGTGAACGGGTAATGAATATGAAGGTTTCGGAAGAAACGCAGGCTAATTGCTATGAAGCTTTCTTTGAAACGTTCTGGGATGAACCCTGGTTTGCCGGAGCACTTATTT
>JAGQWV010000310.1 GCA_020437045.1 Saprospiraceae bacterium
GGTAGACAAAATTCCGTGCAAGGTTGGCGTGCTGAACTTCCGGGAGGGGGCATCCTGATGGATGTGCAGGAAAATAAAATTCTAATCGAGGGACTTTATATGCCGCACTCACCCCGAATGTATAATGGTGATCTATATCTTCTTCAGTCGGCTTTAGGACAATTGATTAAAGTTGATCCGATCAAGGGAGATTACGAAATCATAAAAGAATTAAATGGATTTGCCCGGGGAATGGCTAAAATAGATGACTATATTTTTATCGCAATGTCAAAATTGAGAAAAAACAGTTCCAATTTTCGCCATCTGGAAATTGCCGAAAAAGCTACCGAATCCGGAGTAAAAGTGATTCATTTACCCAGCCGGTCTCTGGTTGCTGAATTAAATTACAAAAGCAGTGTTGATGAAATTTATGATTTACAAATCTTGCCGGAAATTTGCAGGCCCGGTATTCTAAATACACATAGTCCCATGTACAAGCAGGCTTTATCAATACCCGGGGCTACATTTTGGGCGCAAGAGTCTAAGTCAGAAAAATAGCGGAAATTATGGAATATGATTATCAGGTCAGTAATCAGGTCACTTTGGAATGGGTTCTCAAGAATATGCCGAAATTTCTTTTTCCGGACTTAGCCAAAAAGAAAGATAGAATTCAAAAGAAAATGATTGGGGTCGTGGCTACCCATGAAAGGACGCCGGTGGGACTACTACTTGCCACCGATGACAACTCCGGAAAAAATTTTCGCATACACAGTTTTTTAGTTCATCCAAAATTTCGAAACAAAGGAATTGGATCGGCAATCCTGGATCATCTGGAGCAATACCTTTTTAAAATTCGGGGAGAGAACGTCGATTTATACTACAGGCAACATTGGCCTTTCACGCCATATTTAAAGAAAATACTGGAGAGACAGGGATGGGATATACCCCGACAAGATCTGATCATTGTAAAGGGTGATGCCATCAATGTCAATAAATTGTTTATGCATAAGCAGATTCAATTACCCGAATCTTATTCGTTTACCCCCTTTCTGGAGATTTCTAAAGAAGATCAAGCGTATATTCTTGGTAGAAAAAAACGAGAAAACTGGTATCTCGATTATCTGGATCCATTTGTTCAACCGGAAACCATCTGTGCTCCGGCAAGCCTGGCATTGCGAAAAGATGGACATATTATCGGCTGGGTAATTTCTCATTTGATTGCACCGCATTTAAATGAATTTACGGCTCTTTTTATCGATCAGCAACACCGTCCATACAAACAAGCACATATACTCATGCGGGAAGCCATTACCCGACAGCAGCAAGCGGGTATTCGTCAATTTTTAATAACCTCAAAAGTAGATAATCAGGTCATGAGCCGTTTTCTGATGCGACATGCAGACGAGACAGAAGTTTTTATCACACAATCTTTTTACACCAAAAAATCTCTTATTGAGTAGGTCCAGATGAAAGATTGAGCCATCAGTAAAATAGGAGTTAAAATGGCATTGTGGCTGCTGCCTGGTTATTATGTATCTGATAATCAATAACATATGATTGTAAAAATGCTCTCTAATATATTATTATTTATGTCAATTCTTTTTTTTTATCTTTGGTAAGATGCCATATGTTCAGACATATGAACAAAGTCTGATTCTGTAAAAGATAAACACTGCCATTTATGAGAAGAAACAAACAATTATTTATTAAGCTATTAGCAAGGTACAACCGCTATCGGCGCAAATTGCTGAGAGTCGATCAGGGTAAGTCACCTTACCGGCGCCGTAATCTCTTAATAAAGCGCCTGGAAAAATTGCAGGAACGTCTGCTGGCAATGAAGGAAATAGGCCGGGTTACGGGGTTGACTGCGGCATTGAGTGCCGGTCTTCTTTTGACATCTTCTGATCAGGTCATGGCGCAACAGTTGAGTTTAAAGACTGATAATGTTTTGCAAGTTGCTCTTGTCGAAAGAGATGCGAAACCGGTATTTACCGACTGGGACGGTGATGGAGATCCGGATCTTTTCATTGGAGGAAAATTAATTGCACTGACAGATAGCACTAGTGTAGGGGTGAAATATTACCAAAATGACGGAGGACGGTTTTTTGAGGCTCAATCTCCTTTTCCCGATCCGATTGGTACTCCAGCAGCGTTAGTAGATTCTGCCCGCATCAGCCCGGCCTTTGTCGATCTGGATGGTGACGGTGATCTGGACGCATTTACCGGATTGTCTAATGGTACCGTCTCATATTATCGAAATGACGAAGGTGCGTTGGTACTGGCAAATGGAGCAGAAAACCCTTTTGATGGAGTTAAAATCGGTGATACCAACAATGCCAGTCCTGTTTTTGCCGATGTTGACGGCGATGGAGACATGGATGCTATTTTTGGAAAATATGACGGTCTGATCGCCTATTATCGCAATGATGGAGGTACTTATGTATTATTGGGTGACGGAACAAATGATCCGAATCCATTTGTTGACGTAAATGTGGGAGCTTCTGCTTCTCCAACATTTGTCGATTGGGATGGGGATGGAGATTTGGATCTGTTTGTTGGCAATAATGCGGGAGAAATCACCTACTTTCCTAATATCGAGGGTGTATTTAATGCCGCTTCTGCCGAAGAAAATCCTCTTGGTAATGTTTTGGTGCCATTTCGAGCTGCTCCAGCCCTCGCTGATATAGATGCTGATGGTGATCTTGATGTGTTCGTGGGTTCATCCAGTGGAAATATAATGTATTTAGAAAATGAGGGAGGTGAGTTCACACCAATTGGCCGAAATCAACTTGGTCTGGGCATCGAATTTGACAATCTCAATGACGCCTTTGTTGATATCGATGGAGATGGAGATATGGATTTGTTTTCCGGTGAATTTTATGGTTTACTCTATCATTATATCAATAATGACGGACAATTTTCTCCGGCAGCCTCTAATCCATTGGATAGTAATGTAATTCATGTCGATTACTTAGCAGCCCCGGCATTCGCGGATATTGATAATGATGGAGACATGGATGCTTTTGTCGGTAGTTATCAGCAAAACATCAGCTACCTGAGAAATGATGATGGGGTATTTACGTTAGTGACCGGTACGGAAAATCCTTTTAATGACATCGATGCCGGTCAGAATGAAAATATCGCCTTTGTGGATTGGGATGGCGATGGAGACATGGATGCCTTTATCGGAAATAAAGCCGGTGAAGTCAAATATTTTGTCAATAATGAAGGAGTATTTTCGGAAGTCACCGGATCTGACAATCCTTTTGAAGGGATGTCTTTTGCCACGGAAATATTTCCAAACCATCCCACCAAGCCGGCGCTCGCTGATATCGACGGAGATGGAGATATGGATGCGATGGTCGGTATGGGTAATGGAGATGTCGCCTTGTTAATGAATGAAGACGGTGTACTAACCTTGACTCCTGATGTATTTCCCTGGAATTTTGTGCGCTCTTCCGCACCCAGGTTTGTAGATCTGGATCAAGATGGTGACCCGGATCTGATCGTCACCAATGCCGCAGGACATACCTATTATTTTGAAAATAGTGAGGGATCGGTTGCTGTCAGCGACGTAAGATTTAATCTGGAAACCAGTGTTTTTCCAAATCCAACAACGGAGATGGTGCGATTAGATATACCCTGGTCGAAAGGCACAGCTACCGTTCAGCTCTATTCTGCGACAGGGCAACTATTAAAAGGATTTCGCACTCCTTCTAATGTAACTGAGATATCATTACAGCAATTACCTGCCGGTTTGTACATCATTCGGGTAACCGGTCAGGAAGGTGGAGCTACAAAGAAAGTTTGGAAACAATAAAGTCCAAACATTTATTTTGAGAGATTAAAAAAAGAGGAGAGGTGCTTCGCAAGTGGCGCCTCTTTTGCTTAAACCGGGATTCTGCATTAGCCTTTTTATTACGAGACAG
>JAGQWV010000311.1 GCA_020437045.1 Saprospiraceae bacterium
ACTCTAAAATTTCAAGGTCTCCGCCTGAATACTGACCGTTCTTATATTTCCACTTTTTCAGTGTTCTGATTTTCAATTAATTAGCATTTCAGCTTTTTGGTCACTTGCTCTTTGTAAGAGAGCCCGTTATAGCATTTTATAATATCGCTTTGCGATAGAGGGACTGAATACTGCCCCCCGAATACTGCCCCCCGACCACTGAGATGCTATCGGCTGGCCAAATACGCCATACCTAACATGCCTGCAAATTCACTATGGGTGGCTGCCAGTATTTTAACAGAGCCCCTCGGTTGCCAACAATATTGATCAACGAAATCCTGCAGGTGATGAATAATAAGATCACCGCTTTTCATAATTCCTCCACCGACAATCACCACTTCCGGATCAAAATGATGCACAAGATTGTATACATTGGCAGACCATGCCTGAAGACTATGAGCCAAGATCTTTTTGGACAACGCATCTTCCTGATATTGAAAAACAGTTCGGTAAGTTATGTTGTCTTCCCTGGCCAATAAGCTATCACGATACAAAGGATCCTGCTTCCATTTGTTGTGCAGCACCCAACCGGAAGCCTCCGTTTCCATACATCCATATGCTCCACAATTGCAGGGATCTCCCTGAAAATTAATCATAACATGGCCGCCCAGATTTCCCCCCACATGATGAGCACCTCTAAATAACTTGCCCTCCAACAGTACCGCACTACCAAAACCGGTACCCAAGGTTATCTGTACAATATTATCAAAACCTTGTCCGGCCCCATATTGCCATTCTGCGACTAATGCGGCCCGTGCATCATTTTCCAATGCCAATGGAACGCCCCAGATATCTATGGCCCATTGATTTAAATCGATCTCATCCGCATCGGAAAACTTGACATATCGCGAAAGAATTCTCCGGTTTTTATCATCAACCACACTGGGAAATGAAAGACCAATACCACCCAACCGATCTGTATCAATTTGTTTCTTTTGCAGCAGACGGTCGATGGTTTCGCGGATCACCGGCAATCGTTCACGCATCGAATGATCAGATTCAGCCGAAATACTATCGGATATTAAAATGGCTCCATCTTTTACCACCCCAATTTTAATATTAGTACCTCCTAAGTCAATGCCCACATAATATTTATCCATTAATTTCTGGTTTTTATCCCCGTTTCTAAAAATAATTAAACCTATATTATTAATAGGAGGATTTCGTGACGAGGGGGCAAAAGGCAAACCTGTCCGCCGAACAAGACTATTGGTTAACCGGGATTATGTCAAAAATCGATGATGCCTGCCCTGAACATGTTGAAGGGTGCCCGTATGTAAAGCTATTCTGTCTCGTAATAGAAAGCCTAATGAATAATCCCGGCTGGTCCCGGTTTAAAAAGGAACTTTGTTTTTGGGAGTCATTAACATAAATTCATCAACAATGACTTCGGTAACATATTTTTTTATCCCCGACTTGTCTTCGTAGCTCCGGTTACTGATTTTCCCACTAATGGCAATCTTGGCGCCCTTGGTACCCAGATTAGCCATGAGTTCTGCTGTTTTTCCCCAGGCGACCAGATTGTGCCAATCGGTATTTTCAACCCGGTCACCATCCTTATTATAATAACTCTCCGTTGTGGCCATAGTTGCTTTGGCTATTTTTTTACCAGCACTGAATTCATGCGTTTCTACGTCTTTGCCTAGATGACCGATAAGTTGTACCCGATTAATTAAGTTTTTCATGATTTTAGTTTTTTACTATTAAAAATTTATTCGTTTCGATCGGTATCGATAAAACAAATTTGAGGTGGTATGTCGATCGGATTCGGTTATTAACTATTTACTTTCGTTTGTAAGCGAATTTTGTCGTTTGTTGTCGATTATATATTTGATAATCAATTTTTTGCATCTTTTTATTTTTTACATTTTTTTCAAAATAAATCACCAGTTATACCCCAGGAAAGCCTCTTGTTATCTTAGAATGAAGATTGGGAGATGGAAAAAATGCGGAAGTATCAAGGCTAGAATTAGCATAGATGAAAATCACCGGGATCATAGCGTGAGAAATCTCGCCATGGCGCATAGAGGTCTTAAGGGATTTTTCGCTATTTGTTATTTTTGCGTATAGGCCAATTCAGATGAAAAAAATATCCGGTTTTATATCTCTCATTCTAATCTTATACACGGGGTGTGGAAAATCCACCGTTCATGGTGACCAGAGATCAGGAGATCCGGTGGAGCCTTTTATGCTCAGTGCGGTATCCCTATTGGATGGCCCTTTCAGACGAGCGATGAATCTGGATGTCAAAACACTATCATCGTATGATCCCGACCGACTTTTGGCCCGGTTTAGAAGTGAGGCTGGTTTACTCCCAAGAGCAAAATCTTATGGAG
The DNA here is from genome assembly GCA_020437045.1 of Saprospiraceae bacterium. Classification (GTDB taxonomy): domain Bacteria; phylum Bacteroidota; class Bacteroidia; order Chitinophagales; family Saprospiraceae; genus JABDMH01. Next base: position 2,376 of record JAGQWV010000311.1, read on the forward strand.
GCTGGGAAGCAGAATCGCTAGCCGGACATACACTGGGACATTATTTGAGTGCCAATGCTTTCATGTACCAGTCGCGAGGAGACACCGCATGCAAAAGACGAATAGATTATATCGTCTCTGAATTAGCTGAAGTACAGGAAGCAAATGGTGATGGTTATCTAGCGGCTTTTTCGAATGGTAAAAAAATATTTGAGGAGGAGATTCGCAATGGACAGATCCGGGCACAAAGTTTTGACCTGAATGGCATATGGTCTCCTTTTTATACCCACCACAAAGTCATGGCTGGTTTAAGGGATGCATATCGTTTGGCAGGAAATGAGGAAGCACTCGCCATCGAAGCAAAATTTGCTGATTGGATCGGATCGATAGTAATGCCGCTGGATGACATTGATATGCAGCGTATGCTTAGTTGTGAATTTGGTGGTATTCAGGAGACTCTGGCCGATCTTGCGGTTGATACGGGCAAAGACCAGTACTTGAGGATTGCCAAGAAATTTCATCATCAAGCAGTGATTGATTCCTTAAGTGCCGGTATCGATATACTTCCGGGAATCCATGCTAACACTCAAATTCCTAAATTGGTGGGTTCGGCAAGGATGTATGAAATCCAGGCCAATGATTTGGAAAGAAATGCGGCCGAATTCTTTTGGCAAAGAGTGGTAAAACACCATTCTTATGTCACTGGAGGCAATGGGAATCATGAATACTTTGGCCAACCGGATCAATTATCTAACCGTTTGAGTGATGAAACCACAGAGACTTGCAATGTCTATAATATGCTCAAACTCTCTGCACATCTTTTTTGCTGGGAACCGCGCTCAGAAATAGCAGACTTCTATGAGCGGGCATTATTTAATCACATTTTATCTTCCCAGCAACCGGAAACCGGACATGTGGTTTATAATCTTTCCCTGGAGATGGGTGGTTATAAGGCTTTTCAGGATCCGGAGTGGTTCACTTGTTGCATCGGTACCGGCATGGAAAACCATGCAAAGTATGGTGCCAATATCTATTATCATAATGAAGATAAACTATATATCAGCCAGTTTATTGCCTCAAGATTATACTGGGCAGAAAAGGGGTTAACCTTGATTCAACAGACTGATTACCCAGAGGCTTCTGCCATCCATTTTAATATTAAGCTGGACAGGCCTCAGAACCTCACCATCTATCTTCGCTACCCCTATTGGGCCAAAGATGGCGTGACTTTGCGGATTAACGACGTTGGTTATGAGGTTGATGCAACCCCTGGATGTTTCCTGCCCATATATAGAGAGTGGCAAGATGGTGACCAGATAGATATCAAGATTCCATTCAGTTTAAGAATGGAGGTGATGCCAGACAACCAAAATCGAATGGCTTTTCTTTATGGTCCATTGGTTCTGGCAGGAGACCTTGGTCCGGGTGGGGATTCCACTACGAAAGATTCCGAGGAGTTACCGGTCATTCGAAGTGATGATATTCCAACCGATTGGATCAAACCGGTGGTGGGACAGGTTAACACTTTCAGAACAGATGGAGTGGGATATCCCGAAGAGATTACTTTCCGACCTTTGTACCAGATCAATGATCACCGGTATTCTGTGTATTTCGATTTATTCGATTCCGCACAGTACGAGCTTCATTTACGAGAGGAAAAGCAAAGATTAGCCGATAGAGAGGCACTGGAGACATCTACTTACGATAAGTTTACACCTGGTGTTCC
>JAGQWV010000312.1 GCA_020437045.1 Saprospiraceae bacterium
GTAAAAATATCCATGCGGCTAAGATAGGGAGGCTATTTCATTCCTGCCAGGTTGTTCAAATTTAAAAGAGGCAGAGCGTTCTATTAAACACTTGTTTAAAAAAGAATTGGAATGAAAGTTAAGGATTCGGAATAGTCTATTATATTTAGAAAATTCAAACTTTATTTCAATCCGATTTTATGACTCACAGACATTATCCGTATCTATTCCTCATCCTTCTATCCTCGTTTTTCCTTTTATCAGATAATCTTCAAGCCCAGATCACGAATGAGATCAAAGTACTGCGCCATCAGGCAGTGCCCATGAGTGATGGTATTAACCTATATGCTGACGTCTATCTGCCGGTAAAGGATGGAAAGTATCCCACCATTGTCGTCCGGACACCTTATGGGGTTCAGAGAGACGGTATGCATCAAACAATGGCCAAACTAGCTGAGCATGGATATGCAGTCGTACTTCAGGATGTAAGAGGTCGATATGAAAGTGAGGGCTTCTGGGATCCATTCAGAGATGAAGCCAAAGATGGATATGAGACGATTGAATGGGCGGCAAAACAACCCTATAGTAATGGAAAAGTCGGTACGCAAGGAGGTAGTTACCTGGGACATAACCAATGGGCAGCAGCCAGCCAAAAACCTCCTCATTTGGTTTGCGCCTTCCCCGGTGTTGCCTCAACAAATATCTATGCCAATTGGTTAACAATGGGGGGCGCCTACCGGCTAAGTTTCAATTACGGATGGGGTGTGGTACGAATGCCCCATAAGATCATGCTCCCACAATACTGGCATACTGCAGATTATATATCTGAAAATCTTAAATATGATAATGTTCTCATGCACCTACCTCTAATGACGGGTGATTTGGAGAGTGGTAATGAAGCCATCAAACACTATCGTGATTGGTTAACCCATGAATCATATGACGAATATTGGAAGTCAATCAGCGATGAAGAAAGATTGGATCAAATCACCGTACCCACCCATACCTATGGTGGATGGTTTGATATCTTCGTACAGGGCACCGTCAATGGATTTGTGGCGATGAAGAACCATGGTGCCACTAAGGAGGCAAGAGACGGGGCTCGCATGATCATTGGTCCGTGGGGTCATGGACCTTCCAAAGCCTTTGGTGGTATCGAATTCGGGGATCATGCGTACGTCGACCTGCGTCAGCGTGAATTAGATTTTTTTGATTTTCACCTGAAAGGAATCGACAATGGCCTAGGAGAAGAAAAACCCGTCAAAATTTTCTACATGGGCGTAAACCGATGGAGTGGCGAAGACAATTGGCCAATCCCAGGTACAAACTTTACCGACCTTTATCTGCAAAGTAATGGTGACGCTAATTCCGTACGCGGTGGCGGCCATCTGAGTTTTTCCAAACCGGCTGAAGCGGGCAGCGATCAATACCGTTACGATCCCGATTTTCCCGTTCCCACCACCGGTGGCAACAACTGTTGCGGCACACCAACTCCGGCAGGTCCCAGAGATCAACGCCCGATTGAGCAACGGGAAGATGTACTCGTCTACACCAGTGATTTCCTCAAAGACTCCATCTCGATTGCCGGACAGGTAAAAATGAAACTTTTTGCAGCGACCGACGGACCAGATACAGATTGGATGATCAAGTTGGTCGATGTGCATCCTGACGGATATGCCATGCCTGTCAGCGAAGGTATTCTCAGAGCAAGATTTCATGAAGGGCTTGACAAGATCAGCCTGCTCAACCCCAATCAGACCTATGCGTTTGAAATCGAAATGACACCTACTGCCAACGTATTTCTGCCAGGCCATCGGATACGGGTGGATATCACTTCCAGTAATTTTCCGCAATTTGATCGAAATCCAAATACCGGAGCACCCCTGGGCAAGGATGCTGAGGTTAGAATTGCTCAGCAAACCATCCATCACGGTGCGGTAAAAGCCAGCAGTATAATACTGCCGGTGGTCAACAAGCGATGGTAAGGCGAAGGAACGGTGGTGAGGGAGGGAGTGACCTGCCTCATAGTTATCGATCTTTAGTAATATAAGGATCGCTACCGGTTAAGCGTTGGTGTTTTGTATTTTTAAGGGGACAATATGCTGCCATCTATGACATTGATCAGGGAATTTGTGGGTCTTTGGCTCCTCATCGTGCTCTTTGCCTGTCATAATCAACCTAATGACATGGTGAGTTTCAACCGCGATATCCGGCCTATTTTTAATGCAAAATGCCTGCGATGTCATGGTGGGGTCAAGGCCAATGGTGACTTGAGTCTACTTTTTGAAGAAGACGCATTTAAGCCGACTCAATCAGGTTATCCGGCCATTGTACCCGGAAAATCACAACAAAGTCAGCTATACAAACGGTTGATCCAGAAAGATCCTGAATTGCGTATGCCTCTGGAAAACCCTCCCTTGACAGAACAGGAAATTAAATTGATTGGTCGATGGATCGATCAGGGTGCAAAATGGGAAAAGCATTGGGCATATATTAAACCAGCTCCAGAGGTACAACCTCCGGCCCATGTCAAAGATACCAGCCACTTTATAGGAAATGATATCGATCTATTTGTACTCCAGAAATTAGGCGAAAAAGGTTTGTCTCCAAATCCAAAAGCAGATCCCGGCACCCTTAAAAGACGACTGTTTCTTGACTTAACCGGACTACCACCAAATCAGTCAGAACTGGAGAAGTATTTCTCAGCTGAAAGTCCACATTCCATTGAAGACCTGGTCGACAGTTTGATCGCGTCACCCCACTATGGAGAACGTTGGGCATCGATGTGGCTCGACCTGGCTCGATATGCTGACACAAAAGGCTATGAAAAAGACCAAAACCGGGAGATATGGCGATTTCGTGATTATGTAATAGATGCTTTTAATGCAGATAAACCCTTTGATCAATTCAGTATCGAACAACTAGCTGGTGATCTGCTGCCCAATCCCTCTGAAGAACAATTGATTGCCACTGCTTTTCATCGCAACTCCATGTCTAATGATGAGGGCGGCACAGATGACGAGGAATTCAGAATTGCCAGTGTGATTGAGCGGGTCAGCACTACTTATGAAGTTTGGCAGTCGACTACCATGGCTTGTGTACAATGTCATAGCCATCCGTACGATCCATTTCGACATGAGGATTTCTATCGTTCCATGGCTTACTTCAACAATGCCGAAGACCGGGATAACTATAACGAAAACCCCAAATTGGCTACCTACTACCATGAAAACAAAGAGGAAGCTAAATCGCTCATCGATTGGTTTTATCAAAACGAGCCATCTGAATTGTTGCCACCTCGTACGGGTAGCCTTTATGATCAGCGGACGGCATTATTGGATAAACTGCGCTTCCGATCTACTGAGGCGGAAAACTATAGCCAATCAAGTCCCTTCATTGAGATTATCTGGCCGGACCTGGACATGCTATGGCAAACACAGGATAGTTCATGGGTTAAGTTTGAAAAGGTAGATTTGGATCAAGTGGAAAAAATAGGATTTGTGGCCGCGACCGAATTAAACTATGCCGGAGATATTTCAGTTCATCTCGACTCCCTGAACGGTCCTGAAATAGGTCGTACCAAAATCACCAGAACCGGTCATTGGAATGGGTGGCAAGGAAGTAAACCTTCTCAGAAAAATTTACTTCGGGAATTTAAAGCGGACATTAAACAGACATCAGGTCAACATGATATTTATTTCCGGTTCTGGGTCGGGGACACTTACATTCAACACCTTTTTTATCTCGATAAAATAAATTACTACGAAAAGAATGCTCCCTATTTGCAACTAACTCAAGAAGGCAAAAACCAATTAAATAAACTATTTGAAATTCCCACTACCAATACTCCTATTATTCAGGAATTAAATACAGAGCATGCCAGAAAAACATTTGTTTTTGACCGGGGTAGTTGGTTATCGCCCGGCGAACAAGTAGAAGAGGAAATTCCAAATATTTTTCAGGAAAATCAAGAAGAGCTCCCGAAGAACAGACTTGATTTTGCCCATTGGCTGGTAAGTACAGACAATCCATTAAGCGCCAGGGTTATTGTCAATAGAATATGGGAACAGATTTTTGGCCGGGGACTGGTCGAAACCATGGAAGAATTCGGCACACAGGGAGATCTACCCAGTCATCCTGAACTTCTGGATTGGTTGGCTGACCGATTAATGTATGATTATCATTGGCAACTCAAACCTTTGGTAAGAGAAATTGTTTTGTCAGGCACCTATCAGCAATCAAGCGATATCGATTCTACAAAGATAGAGCTTGACCCCGATAATAGATGGCTATCACATGGCCCAAGAGTCAGGCTATCAGCCGAGCAAATCCGGGATCAAATGATTACGATCAGTGGCCTGCTTAACCCATCGGTTGGAGGGCCCAGTGTAATTATACCGGATTTAAAAATTAGCGATTCTCAAGTACCAAAGTGGGCTCTAACCGATCCGGAAAATTATTTTCGAAGGAGTTTATATATCTTTTGGAAACGCACCGATCCCTATGCTAATTTAATCACGTTTGACAGTCCGGACCGCACCGTATGTACTTCCAGAAGAATTCGAACCAACACTCCTTTGCAGGCACTCAATCTTTTAAATGATGAGACCTATTTACAAGCATCGTATGCCCTGGCAAAGAAAATGCATTTCTATAAAACATATGAGGCGCAAATTAAAGAAGGATATTTTCTCGTTACTGGCCAGAAAGCTTCAGAGCAAAAGTTGAAATCCCTGAAAAATTTATATGAATTTGCAACTGAAAAATACCAGAACCAAGAAATACCGGAAATAATCAAGGAAGAAATAAAAGATCAGTCCAACCAAAATGAATTGGCAGCACTGACGCTGGTAGCGAATGTACTTTTCAATATGGATGAATTTGTCGTCAAGAAATGAGCGCATAAAAGTGAAATCAGAGCAATATGAATATTTATAAAGAGGCCATAATAAAAGAAGCTCAATACAATACCAGAAGGCATTTTTTAAGAAAATGTATGTCCGGGATGGGTGCGCTCACCCTGGGAACAATGGTAAATCAACCACTCTTTGCCTCGGAAAATCCTCTGGATTTACCAAATCCGCATTTCAGTCCTAAAGCAAAACATGTCATTTACTTGCACATGGCAGGAGCTCCCTCCCAATTAGAGTTATTTGATTACAAACCCCTACTGGAAAAGCTTAATGGACAGGATTGTCCGGCTAGCTTATTGGAAGGTAAAAGATTCGCTTTTATCCGTGGCGTTCCCAAAATGCTCGGTCCACAATCCACATTTAAGCAACATGGTGCATCCGGGGCCTGGATTTCAGACTACCTCCCTCATTTTTCCGGAGTGGCCGATGATGTTTGTTTTATCAAATCCATGTACACCAATGAGTTTAATCATGCTCCAGCCCAATTTTACCTTCAAACGGGGTCTCCACGTACGGGCCGGCCATGCATGGGAAGTTGGGTGACCTATGGTTTAGGAAGCGAAAACAGTGATTTGCCTGGATTTATTGTTTTGCTCTCACGGGGTGGCACCTCAGCCGGTAAGAGAATCTGGGGCAGTGGCTTTTTACCGACCGTGCACCAGGGCGTACAGTGTAACACCAAGGGAGAACCCGTATTAAATCTGGAAAATCCTCAGGGCATTGATTCTGCCCTGCGCAAAAAGTCTATTCAGACAATCAATGAGATCAATGAATTAGAATATAACGCAACCAATGATCCGGAAATCCTGACTCGTATTTCGCAATATGAACTGGCATTTAAAATGCAGACGAGTGTTCCGGATGTCATGAATATTGATGCAGAGCCTGCCTATATTAAAGAAATGTATGGCGCCACTCCCGGAGAAAATTCTTTCGCTAATAATTGTCTATTAGCTCGTAGACTGGTAGAAAAGGGAGTTCGATTTGTGCAATTATACGATCAGGGTTGGGACACCCATGGGGCAAGTCCTGGTAACGGCGTCGACCAAGGACTCAGAGACAGTTGCGGCTACATAGACCAGGCGATTACCGCATTGATCCTCGATCTTAAACAAAGAGGAATGTTGGAAGAAACTTTAGTCGTTTGGGGAGGTGAATTTGGTCGAACACCAATGATGGAGGCCAGAACCGGCAAAAACTTCTTTGGTCGCGATCATAATAGTGAGGCGTTTACCATTTGGATGGCGGGTGGAGGAGTGAAAAACGGCATAACAGTGGGAGAAACCGACGAAATTGGCTTTGCCGGTATTCGTGATCGCGTACACATCCACGATTTGCAGGCAACCATTCTCCATTTATTGGGTCTCAATCATGAAAAACTTACTTATCGATTTCAGGGACGTGACTACCGGCTTACGGATGTGCATGGCAACGTGGTAAAAAGTATTGTTTAATACTAGTGCAGCATGGGATATTTACTGAGTTCGTGATATAGTTGCCACAGGCTGGGAAAAATTTTACCTGCTTAAATAATCCCTAAACTCATATAATATCCAGTTTTACTATCTTGAGCATCTCTGAATATTTTGTTTTCGAAATCATTACCAATGTTGAGAATTACAGGTAGTCTCTTTATCATTTTGAACCTTCTCCCTTTTTATAGTGAAGCACAGTCATCCCGTCAAATCAGAATTTTGACGTTCAATATTTTGCATGGTGCTACCACTCGTAATGATTTTGATTTAGATACGATCGCCCATTTGATTTTACAAACAAAACCAGATCTGGTAGCTCTGCAGGAAGTGGATAATAAAACCAACAGGGCTAAAGGATATGATCTGGTTAAAGAGCTATCGGACCGTACAGGTATGATGGGCCGTTATGCTGCAGCGATGCCCTACGATGGAGGAGAATATGGTGAAGGTGTATTGTCAGGCTGGGATATTGTGCAGTCCAGGAATGTTGCATTACCTCATTCTCCGGAAAACGAACCACGGGCGGCGTTGGAAATCATGGTAAAGACCCCTTGGGGTGATACCTTAAGTTTTATCGGAACACATCTGGATCATTTGCGAGATAAGAAAGACCGGATTTCCCAGATAAAAAAAATTAATGAAGTCTTTGCCGGAAATACCATACCCACCATTTTGGCAGGCGATTTAAATGATATACCCGGAAGTCAGCCCATTAATATTCTGGAAGAAAAATGGCAACCATCTTACCATAAAAGCGATATTGTCCCAACCTTTTCCAGTAGTAATCCCCGGAAAAAAATAGATTATATTATGTTCTTGCCAAACCACCAGTGGCATATTGTACAAAGGCAAGTCATATGCGATCAGGTTGCTTCAGATCATTGTGCTTATTTTGTCATTGCCGAGCTCAGAGATTAGCTTGAATTTCTAAAGCTGTCGACCTATCGCTTCTATACTTTCATCCACGTATACTGCAGAATTTAATACTGCGGTTGACTTACCTAATTACTGATCTAAGATATTTAGCGCTCTCGCCTACCCATAGTTCTTCTTTTCGGATCGTGGCTTCCACATCCTTTTCAGGAGCGGGCCATAGTTCTAAAATGGCTGACGTACATTTGTTGATCTGTTTTAAAGATTCCAAAAGCCAGGGTATGGGTAGCATACCTTTTCCGGCGATGGTTCCGGTCACCGAAAAACCCATATGATGGTCCAGACGTTTGATGATATAATCTTTGATATGCACATTAAAAGTGTACGGCAACAATTTTTGCGCTACTGCAAAGAATCCTTCACCAGCACCCAGAGAATTGACGGAATCCAAACAAATACCGATCCATTGCGGATCCGTTTCTTCGATAATCTGTACAAATTCATCACTCCTAAATCGATCATGATTTTCGATTGCCAAGCGGATATTTTTGCTCTTAAGTATCGGTAGCAGTTTCCGCACGACTTTGATCACCTCAGGAATATCTGGCTTGTATTCCGGGGTGTCGATAACGATGCGTAAAATGGGCGACTTTAAATCTTCTGCAATTTTTAGATATTCCAGTACCATGGTTTCCAAAAGTCCACGCATCCCTACTTCGATATCCAGCCCCAGTTGTTCTGCTTCGTTCTTCAAGCTCCGCAATTGCGTGTCACGTAAAAGATGCAAAGGAATATTATCTCCAATTTGTACCACATCAAATTCGTAAAGGGAAGCCTTATCCAAGAATTCAAGAACAGGTAAGGGTTTTCTTGGAGGATAACCGGGCACTCCAATGGCCCAGGCAAAAGCATATGTTCCAATTCCTAAACGCATCAATTGCAATAGATATAATTATTGACATTCATTGAAAAAGGTCTATTAATTAGATTCAAACCCATCATGAATTTAGGGGATGAATAATCAAATTATCTTTGGCAGATCTGTAAGCCTCAAAAACCAATTTTAGCGTCTTTAGATTATCCTCTGCTGTCGTCTCAGCCCTGCCTTCACCACACAAATCACTCAAAATATTTCTATTGCATTCAAAGATACTGGTATGAATTAATGCATAATCTGCCAGGCTCCATGCAAAAACCGGTGGTGATGCATCAATGACCTCACAACTTTCTTTTGACGTATAGACAATTTGATAGTCTTTCTTTAGATGTAATGACCCCTTCTCCCCTTCCACCAAGACATAGGTCTGTGGAAATGCTTCATCTTCCAAAATCGAGGCATACGACAACTCAGCATAACAATGTACCCCGGTGCCATGCGTCATAAAAACATTAGCGACATCTTCGCCATTTATCTTCGGATTAATTCGATGCGTTTGACAAAAAAGGGTATCTACTTCTCCAAATAGAAAGCGGGCAACATCCAGGATGTGTGTCCCTACATCGGTCAGTATAAATTGATCTAACTCCGCTAAAAACGGCTGGTTATCAAATACGGGAAAACTACTACAGAACTTTATATTTGCTTTGAAAGGTGTCCCGATCAGTCCTTCTTTAAGCATCTTCCTGAGTACCCGGATGGGTTTCTGCCAACGAAAATTTTCATGAATATAAAAATCAACTCCTTTTCTATCACAATATTCAACCAGCTCCAGAGCCTGGGCGAAAGAAGGAGCCATGGGTTTTTGACAGATAATCTGTTTGTGATGATCCGCAAATAACTTTACCAAAGGTACATGCGAATCAACATCTGTTATAATGTCAACAAAATCAATTTGCTCATTTTTTAGCAACTCTCCGGCATCATTATAAATTCGATTTATCGAAAATTTTTCCGCCTGTGCTTTTGCTTTAGACAATTGTCGGTCACATAGAGCGACGATTTCCACCTGGTCTGACAATTCCTTCCAGGCCGCCGTTTGATAATGAGACCAAAATCCACAGCCAACAATGCCGAGTTTTAATTTATTCACTGATTATGCAGATAACTTAAGGGCAGGATCATTTTCGTGACCAAGGTAATGATTTGGTAAGAAAACACTATATTGAATTCTTTCTTTACTGCTTTAAATTATTACCATTTAAATGAAATATTTACCTCTATTGTTCACCGTCTTGGCGAATGTCGCTGCTATCGGTCAGACCGGAAAAGTTTATGATAATCTTACGCTGCACAGCGATATATTGGATATGGATCGAAAATATGCCGTATACCTTCCGCCGGACTACGAAACCTCGGAACGCAGTTATCCTGTACTATACCTGCTACACGGTGGTGGAGATGACCAAACAGGATGGGTTCAGTTTGGAGAGATATTATACATCGCTGATAAAGCTATACGAGATGGTATATCGACTCCAATGATTGTGGTGATGCCTGATGCCAATACCGGTCGTCGAGGTTATTTCAATAGCATAGACGGAAAATTCCAGTATGAAGATTTCTTCTTTAAAGAGTTCATGCCGCATGTGGAGAAAAAATATCGTATCAAAGGTGAGAAAAAATACCGGGCAGTAGCCGGACTTTCGATGGGAGGTGGTGGCACATTTATGTATGCCTTACATCACCCCGAATTATTTAGTTCGGCATGTCCGCTAAGTGCATCAGTGGGACCATTAAGCTTGGAGGAAGCCCGGAGAAGGCATGAACGTAGTAACCTACCACCGGCCACAGACGAAGCACTGCAGAATTATTACAAAGAACATAATGCCGTGCAATTAATTGAAGATATCGATGCAGAAACTTTGAAGAGTATCCGATGGTTTATAGAATGTGGTGACGA
>JAGQWV010000313.1 GCA_020437045.1 Saprospiraceae bacterium
ATTCGGTACATTTAAAAGAAGACCTCTTCGTGTCTGGAGAGGTTTTTTATTTTTTGTAATGCCGTTCGAGTTAAGGTTCAGCATTAATTATCTGTTGAAAATCATTATCGTTATCTTTGCCCGTCAAAATAACTCAGGGATTGAACAGAACTTATTCAGGTTCAGGCTACTATCGTCACTGGATCAGGCTCATCAGTAGTCTGATGTTCCTTTGTGCAACCCTGCTACTCTCTGCTCAACAAGAGAACCCCTTTGAACTAAAAAACAGAAGGGTACCCAAGAAAACGCTTCCAGACACAACGCTTACCAAAGATTCTACGCTACTTAAGGATAGCTTATTGGTGGTCCTGGACACCTTGCAAAAAGATTCAGCGCAACCGGAGGTGCCAGCATTTGACATTTTTGATCCCGCCCTGACCATCCCGGATTCGCTTCTTCCCCAGACAGACACCGTCTTATTCGATAGCTTAGGTAGCGAAACCATGGCTGATTCCGTGACGGATGAGTCCACTGTCCAGGATTCCTTGGCGACAGAAGAGGTGCCGGACAGCAAACCTCCCACGGAATCATCAGGAGATGACCAGGATCTCGGAATTGTTCAGCGACTGGATAAACTTCCGATCGGTGATCAATTTGCTGTCGAAAACAGAAATGTGCTGTTAGGCGTGTCTATACTATCCTTACTGCTGTTGGCATCTCTTTTGGCGGTCAACAGGTCTTTGGTGCGAAAAGCTTACCGGGCTATCGCCAATGACAACTATCTACGATTTCTAAACCGGGAATACAAATCGATGCCATGGCTCTACTGGCTGTTTTACATCCATTTCTTCATAAATGCCGGATTCTTTACCTACTTGTTTATCCACTACTTCAATTGGTATGAGGGTGGATCGGTGCTAGTCATGTTGTTTTGCATTCTATTTGTCTGTTGTACTTACCTGCTAAAACACCTCACGTTGGGAACAATAGCGTCCACATTTCCCGTGGAGAAAGAAACGGGTCTCTATGGATTTGTCACGCTTTTGGTAAATATTTTGTTAGGAATAGCGCTGGTACCCATCAATTTACTGATTGCATTTGGACCGGATTATTTAGTACCATTTGCGGTTTGGACCGGAGTTTCGCTCGTCGTTTTACTGTATTTGTTTCGCCAGTTGAAAGGTTTGTTTATAGCGGGAAGATTACTGAGTTCTTATCTATTTCATTTTTTTCTCTATCTTTGCAGCGCCGAAATCGCACCCTTATTGATAGTTGGGAAACTGGCCTTGGGCAATATTGGGGTACATTGATTTTTTCATTCAAAATGAATTGAATGTCAGCATCAAACGCAGAAGTAAAGAAATTTAAGAAGGTCAAAACCATACTGATATCACAACCAAAACCAGAGCGATCACCGTACTATAGCCTGGAGAAGAAGTATGGACTGAAAATCGATTTTCGCCCGTTCATTCATGTGGAGGGGGTGACCGAAAAGGAGTTTCGCAAGAATCGGATCCGACCCGATGATTATACGGCTGTAATTTTCACCAGTAAAAATGCGATTGAACATTACTTTCGCATGTGCGAAGAGATGCGGATCAAGATCTCGCAAGACATGAAATATTTCTGTCTTTCCGAAGCCATTGCCCATTATTTACAAAAGTTTATTGTTTATCGGAAACGTAAAGTTTTTGTTGGAAAACGGGATATCAAAGACTTGTCAAACTATTTTACCAAGCATAAGTCGGAAAAATTCTTGTTGCCTTGTTCAAACCTGGGCGCCAAACCTGTGGTGGAATATTTGGAAAATATTGGAGTAAACTTCAGGGAAGCGATGATGTATCGTACCGTAAGTAGCGACCTTTCGGACTTACGGGATATTTTTTATGATGTATTGGTGTTTTTTAGTCCATTGGGTATTCAATCCCTCTACGAGAATTTTCCGGACTTTAAACAAAATGACACCCGAATCGCTGTCTATGGTTCCAGTACCAGCGCCGCTGTGGAAGAGCGAGGATTAACTATCAATATTCATGCACCTTCTCCGGAAACTCCCTCAATGACGATGGCATTGGAAAAATACATCCAGGAAGCCAATAAAAAATAAAAACTCTTCAAGTGGAATTTCGCTCCGCTCTTAAAGAGCGATTAAAGGGACCTCTACCGGGTAGAGCAGCTCAGTTACAAATGGCTGCGTATGCAGGAAGATTGAGCTTTGATGCTCCTGAAAACCCCTTGCGAGCGGCTGTTCTCCTACTGCTGCATGGACAGGGTCCAGATCATAAAACCATACTGATCGAAAGAGTGTCGCATGACCAGGACAAACATAGTGGTCAGATTTCTTTTCCTGGTGGCAAATTAGATGAATGTGACGAAACTCTCGAAGCTTGTGCTTTAAGAGAAGCCCACGAAGAAATTGGAGTAATACAGGAAAAAATCGAGGTACTAGGGAGACTTACCGATTTGTACATTCCGGTGAGTGGCTTTATGGTGACGCCAGTCGTTGGAGTGATCGATCGGCTGGATGCTCTTACCCCTCAACCAACGGAAGTAGCCGAAATCCTGGAGGTTCCCTTGTCAATGTTTTTCTCTCAACAAACCAGACAGATCCGGGATTTAGCCATTCCCAACGGTATCATCTTAAGAAATGTACCTTACTTTGATGTATATGGTAAGGTATTATGGGGAGCTACCGCCATGATGATGAATGAATTCATCCAGATCGTGGAAGATCTTTGATGATAGTTTTAGGTCTATACGGGAAAGTCAATTTTGGTGATAATCAGGGATTGCCATTATCCTGATAGGCTTGGGGTAAAAGTGGCTGAAATATAGACTCGTACCTTCCGTAGTGGGTTCAGCATTAGTTAGAAAGCAGGTTCAATCGGCAGATAAATCAACCAATTTTTTGATCCGTACCGTCTCCACCCGGGTATTACTCACTTTTTCCAAAATGAACTGATAACCTTCCAGGTCCAAAATGGTTCCTTCATCCGGAATTTTGGCTGTGGTCATCACCAGATATCCTGAGAGCGTATTATAATCTCCGGTTGGCAAGTCGAGGCCCTCATATTTTTCATTCAGATAGTCCATTTCCAACCTGCCGGAAAACAGCCACTCATCATCCGAAATCTGTTGTTCGATATATCCCTCTTCATCGTGTTCGTCCTCTATTTCTCCAAAAATCTCTTCCAGGATATCTTCAAGCGTAATCATCCCGGCGGTGCCACCAAATTCGTCGACTACACAGGCGATATTTTTTTCGGATTTGAACATTTGATTCATGACATCCTGAACATTCATGGCTTCAGGTACAAAGGGTATATCCAGAATTACCGATTTGATCTTTTTGGGTTGTTTTAGCATCTGCTGATGATGAATGTATCCGATCACATTGTCGATATCACCCTTATAAATCAAGATCCGGCTCAGTTTACTTTGGTTAAACAGCTGCACGAGATCCTCAATATTTGAATCCTGATCTATGGCGATAATTTCATTTCGTGGCACCATACAATCGCGCACCTTTGTTTCCTTGAGCCTCAGCGCATTCTTAAAAATATCAGTATCCAGTTCATCATCATCATCGCCTTCGAAACTGTCCTGCACAAAATGTTCTAAATCGATTCTCGAAAAGGTCTGAGTAGATTGCTCGTCGGAAGAACGAAAAAATAATTTAAGAATCAGGGTCGAAAGCTGTGTCATGATCCAGGTCGGGGCAGACAGTAGAAATTTGAAAAATCGTAAGGGCACCGCGAAAAAGCTGATCATATTATTGGCATAGACCCGGAAAATGGTCTTGGGAATGAACTCACCAAAAATCAGGACTACCACCGTAATCGTCAGCGTGTTGACTAAGGCCAGAACGATGCTATTACCAATAAAAGGCGAAATAAACGGATTAAGCAGTTTGGTCATCAGCGTAGTAAAAACCACCAGGGCAATATTGTTTCCTACCAGCATGGTACCCAAAAAATCTCGTGGCTTTTCGTAAAACTGACTGAGAATCCGGCCTCGTAAATGGCCCTGTTCTTTCAGTAACTCGATACGGATTTTGTTGGCAGAAATAAAGGCTATTTCCGAACCGGAGAAAAAAGCAGATAACAAAAGAAATAACAGAATAAAAAAAATAAGCGATGCCATATCAGCGCGGGATCAATTTTTGAACTCTTTTTCATCGACTTTCACCCGGCCCACCACCTTTTGCAAGGTGTACTGGGAGAAGTCCTGTTTGGCGGTAAAGCCATAGGCAAAGATAATTTCTTCCGGCTTAGTGATTTTGACGAATTTGTCGGTATAGACTTTACCGTCTCCCTCATCCCAGATCAATTCACTGGTCTCCAGTTTTTCACCTTGATCGTTTTTAAGGATGACCGGTACTCCCTGAGTAATATTGGAGCGGACAATGACCAGATTTTCGCGGGTAAATCTCTCGGCATGCTGAGCGTCCAGGGTACTGCTGACTGTACCATCTCTTTCCAGAAAATCAACGTGTACACCATCAGGAAACTCATCATATGGTTTTTCCGCTTCTAAATGACGAACCAGGGTAGGACCGATGATGCGAACACGGACTACGGCACTATCACTGTACAGCATTTCAATGTTTTTCGCGACTTCCGTGCCCGTCTCCGTCTTTTCAAATAGCTCATTGACTTCTGCCAGGTCGTTGACACAAGCAGCGGTTGTCAGGATTAGAATAAAAACCAGATATTTCATTTAACGGATCAAGGTTAGATCTCCCTCAAATTGCAAGACGGAATTATCGATAAATTCAACTTCGGCTACATAAACAAATACACCGGGATTAAGTTCCTGACCCCGGTACGTTCCATCCCAACCCAGTGTCTCATCATTCAGTGCCAAATCCTGTCCCTCATAGACCATTTCTCCCCACCGGTCAAAGATCTGGATTTTACGAACAATTTTGGTAGCCGGGCCCCCATATATGGCAAGTTTATCATTGTACCCATCGCCATTGGGCGTTATTGAATTGGGGATGAAGACTGGTCGGTTTAGATATACAAAAATGGTCACCTGATCACTGGCGATGCATCCGGCGTCATCCACTACTTGCACAGAATAGGTGGTGGTAGCTAAAGGACTGGATATGGGAAAGGGGCAATTTTCGCAATCCAGGCTCTCTGGATGGGACCAGGTGTAGACTACCGGCTTTCCAACCGGTTGATGACTGGCAATTAACTGGGCGGTAAATCCTAAATTGATGGTAGTATCTGATCCGGCATCGACAATCAACTGTTCTGGCTGTAGAATCTGTACAGGTGTGGATAAGGTACATCCACGATTATCTTTGATCGTCAGTTGATAACTGCCGGCACGCAAATGCTCGAAAAAAAGTGCGTCGGAAAAATTTGCTCCATCTACTGAGTACATAAAAGGTGGAGTACCCCCATTGCCATTGAAAAAGATGGCTCCCGTCTGGTCTCCAAAACAGATCACATCCCTTGTACTGTCTATAAGTACCATCAATGGAGGTGGCTCGCTAATCAGGGCGGCTGCCGGAGTCTGACATCCATTTGCATCTGTCACGGTAAGGAAATACTGCCCACTCGACAGATTATCGGCGATGGAGTCATTGGTCCCATTACTCCAGTCATACTGATAGGATTTGGTGCCCCCACTGACCTGGGGAATTGCCATACCGTTGGTTTCACCAAAACAGGCAATATTTATGGTATCCATTTGCACGATCAATGGATCGGGTTGAGGAATTTCAAACACTTGAAATCCTGTGCATCCCATCCCATCCCTAATCGCTACGAATAAAGTGCCTCCACCCACACCGGTTAGGATATTACTCATTTCGAAAGTGCCATCCAAATCCCAATCATAAGTGTAAGGAGGAGTGCCATTAATGATACGCGCTTCTACCTGGCCATCGGTAAATCCAAAGCAACTTGGTGGAGTGATTGGCTCATAGTCCGGATCCAGTTCGATATTAATTTCTCCCAGCGGTACGGTTACCTCACTAATGCAGCCATTGGCATCCTGGATCTCAATAGTGTAAATTCCGGCCGGTAATCCATTTAGAGAGTTACTGGTCTGAAACCCGCCACCACGGTTGAAATCGAAACGAAAAGGAGGTGCCTGTCCCGTGACGTCGAGAGTGATGGCCCCATCTGAGCCGCCACCGCAACTGGGACGAGTAATAATGTCTTCTATTTCCAGAGGCATGGGCGCTTCAATATTATAGGTCACCAGGGTGTCGCAGCCATTGAAGTTGGTGATGACGGCTGAGTACTCACCGGGAGGTAGATTTTGCAACATATTGCCGGTCATCCCATTGCTCCACTGAATACTGGTGATACTGCTCTTGCTATTGATCTGCAGGTTGATGCTGCCATCCACGCTTTCCGGACATGTCTGGTGCACGATATCGGCCTGGATATCGAAGGGATCTTCTACAATGAGCGTACCAATGGTCGTCACCAAACATCCGGTTTCGCTTTGTACGGTCAGCGCAACCGATTTGATGCCACCGGAAGAATAGTTGATCCGGTGTGGCCCAGGTCCTGTGGCTTGCTGGGGAGTTGCTCCTTCGCCAAAATTCCAGTGCCAGTCCATGATGCTGAGGTCGCCAAAAGTCGATTGATCAAAGAAGGTGACCGGATCTCCGAAACAGACCGTTCCGTCCAGATCATCGGTAATAAAGTCGGCTTCGGGTCCGAGAAATTCGCCTGTGCCCCCAAAGTCAATCGAAAAACCAGCTCCTGATTGGGTATAATTATTAACAATCAGGGCGTAAGCCTTACCCGCTTCCATTTGGATGGCAGAGACGAAATTGTCATCATCCTGGCCAGTCGGTTGAAGCACACAGGGATTGTTCACATTACATCCGGCATCCTCAATATCATCAGATGAAGATATTTTTAAACCGGTCGGACCTGTGCAAGGTTCCCAGACCGAAAAATTGCAACCACCTTGCTCTCCCGATGCCATGCAACGCAGTAATTCTTTACCACCGCAATCATTGAGCCCATTGGGTAATTCGAATACAGCGAAGTCGATGTCATCGGCTGGATTGCTCGGAGTAATAGTGAAGGTCAGTGGTCCGGAAGTTCCGGCTACCCATTTGTACCATGCGGAATTGAGCTCTGAATTTTCTCTCCTGTCAAATACATTGTATCGATCAAGACAGGTATTATTGGCCTCGTCCTGAATAGAACCGGATGATGTCAAAGCCTCGACGACAAAAGATGATTTGTCGCACAGCACCACTCCTGTGGGACAGTCAGAACTTGGATCGGCTACATTGTTGAAAGAATTAACGCAGAGCTGAAAACTTCCAGAAGAGTTATTTCGACCGGAAACC
>JAGQWV010000314.1 GCA_020437045.1 Saprospiraceae bacterium
CCAAATTGCTTCTTCGGCAAGATTGGAAAAAAGTACATCCATATTTCCGTTGAGAAATCCCTGGTAAATAGTTTTTAAAAGTTCTAAGTTGGTCATAATATCAGATTTTTGTATTGAGAATTTTTATTTGTTTTTTTGAGAATTATTCCACTCTGAAAGACTATTTTTCCAAACCCGTATATTTCGCATAAATAGCCCGGTATCCAAAAAGCCTGCTAAGTGGTCCAAGTGTATTAATTAATAGTTCCTGGATACCTCTAGGAATACTGGCCAACCGGGATGGGCTTTCCAAATATTTGGCCGTGACCATTGCTTGTAAGAATGAAAGTTGACCATTTTTGACTTTTCCATCATTGATTAGTCCGAAAAGATTTTCGATAAAATAATCAATATCTATCGCTGGGGTAATAGTCTGTAGATAGATCACCGGTTCTTCATCGGTATTATAATGATTGTGGGCCACATTCTTAGGTAAGGTGATGGTTTCATCCATATTAAGGTATCTCTTTTCTTTATTCAGAAAGTAGGTCAATCGGCCTGAGAAAACTTTAAAGGTTTCACTCTGGAGCATATGAATATGATCATCTACTGTTTTACCTTTACTTTTCAACGAAATCCGAAGGGTGACCCGCTTTCCATCCGTATCCTTCGCAGTTTCGATAAATTCGAAAGTGTCGCCGGTGAATTTGTCCGTTAAGATTTGTCCTTTGAATGGCATGAGTTAATATTTTAAAATTTGATAACGACCTGCACTCTCATCCTACCTTTTTATGCATACCAATTAATAGCGACTAGGAAGCAACTCATTCCCGAATGCAACGACAACGTAAAGAATAGAGCTGATTAGGAACGTATTTTGTGCCTGATGAAAAATCCACGATAATGATATTATCGCCACTATTAAAACCGTTTGAAGACCAGTACCAGGATGTGTTTGCCAGAGACACATTGGGAATTGGTGTGCCACTAGTATCAAAATCTCCAATAATCAGACGTTTGTCGTACATCGCTACAAGCTCATCTTGTGTAGGTAATCGCCAATTGGAAAAACCGTTAGTGACTAAATTCTGACAGTATGCTTTGGATTGATTCCAATTTCGAGATTCATTAAAACCGGGATCTCCGGCAGGTTGGACATAGATCCTTTTTCCATTTACATCTATTGCGTCCTGTCTATAGCAATCGCTGTTATAATCTACTTCATCGATTTGTCCATCACAATCATCATCGATTTGATTTTCACAGATCTCTAAAGCTCCCGGAAACACATTTGGGTCACTATCGTCACAATCGCCCATGTCTCCAAAACCACAACTATTATCCGGTACAAATCCGTCATCATCTGCATCGTCCAGACGGACATCTCCGTGGCTCTTGTGATCCGGCCAGGCTCTTTCACTAACGTTAATGATTTTATACGTCTTTGCATCTGCATCGTAATGACAGATATCGATTTTTGCCGGTCCAACTCTAGATGAAGTGGCAGCTTGTTTATTTGATTGACCTAAGGTATTTGCCAGGTCCTGAGTAAAGTCTTCCTGCTGTTTCTGACAGCCCATAAGAACGAGAAGTACAATTGATATGGAGATTCCATTCTTCATAATAAAACAGTTTTTCGATTATAGATTGAACAGTCACAATCTCCCTCAAAACACTGTGAAAACTTAGCGACTCAGGACGAAAGGGGGTAAATTCTGAGCGAAAAGCGGTCTTTTTTGTCCGAAGTGAGAACGAATATGTAAGGTGAAATCTGTTTAAATAGTCTGCAGCCGTCTAAGGAGTGATGATCTTAATGATTTGCTAACCGGTAATGCTTTGCGCGCGATTACTAAATGGGTTTCTGCGACTTCATCAATGTGAGCCAGATTGACAACATAAGATCGGTGAATCCGAAAGAAGTAATGTTCAGGGAGTTTAGTCTCCATCGCCTTTAAAGTGACCGCCACAACATATTCTTTGTTCGTACAGAAAATTCGACTATAGTTGCGATCGGCTTCAATATAGAGAATCTGGTCAATTTCTAATCTCACCATTTTGTCTCTATATCTTACAAAAATTCGATCCTGGAGTTTATCCAATTTTCCAGTCGGAGAATTGACAGCATCACCTGGCTCTGGATTTAAATTCTGTATCAGATTTTCCAATACTTCAAGAAGCCTTCCCTTAGAAAATGGATTTTTCAAACTTAATAAGCTATGTTGATCGGCAACCGACGAGATATCAGCATGGATCAGTACGGTGGGAATCGTCTCGGGAATGGATAAGAAGTGGCTGGTTTGATCCTCTGTATCCATAAAAATAATTTGAGCATGAGGATGGATGGCAAAATCCGTTGACATCTGAACTACGGGATAACCAAGTTCCACAATTGCATAGGCTAATTCTGCAGTTAGCTGATCATTGGATGATATAATTTGAATGCCCGGTTTCATGAATATTAATCACCTGCTTTAATGTACCCCCCGACTTATCTGATTTATCTGTGCGACAAAATCTTTGTGCTTACTATCCTTAAAAACCTCACGGAATTTAACATTGTACAGTTCCGATGGAGTAATTCGGCCTGTAGATGCAAATTGTTTAAGATAATCTATACATTTATCTTCATCACCTAAACCCATATACGCACTAGCCAAATTGATCAGTGACTCAGGGTCACTTCCGTCATGAGATCTAATATATTCCTCCACTTCTTTTTTGTGCCCTAACTTACCTTTACAAAACATGATCTGTCGCTGAATCGAATTGATGGCCGGGCTAAGTTCTTGTGAGCGGGTAAAAGATCGGATCGCCTGCTCGTAATCTTCTTTCGCCATCTGGTAATATCCAAGAATCCAATGGTAACCAAAATAATTCTGAAAGATAACAGCCCCTTTGTCAATAATTTCTTCGGTCAGATCCAATCGATCGGCCATGATGCAAGTTAAAGCATGCCCGGTCTGGATCACAGGATATAATGGATCCAGTTCAGCAGCTATACTTCCATATTCAATCGCCTTATTCATTTCACCTAAATACCTAAGCTCAAGACTGTACCAATAAAAAGCCAGGGCGTTATTGGGATTATTTTGGATGGCAATCTGGAAGGATGTCTCCGCTTGATCCCACTTATGCATAATGAAATAAACATTACCCAAAGCAGCATAAGCCTGAGAGTTTAACGGATCTAATTTAATGGCTTGTAGTGCATATCTTTCTGCTAAACTATTATTCAGATCCGTATCCGCTCCATATCCCAACGTACCCATTACACTAATCGTAACCGCTTTTTGAGCCAGGGCATCCACATACTGGGGATCTATTTCCAAAGCATGATCCAACCTCTTTAAACTCTCTTCCATACTGGCTTTAGTCCGGATCCGGTTTAATTCCCTACTGGCCATCACTTCGTTATATGCCTCTATTTTATTGGTGGGGGCCCGGTCGATTTGAGACGAAAGCTCCGGACTAATATTTTGGCGAAGTGTCCTGGCAATATTTTGAGAAACTTCCGATTGGATTGCAAAAATGTCTTTCAGCTCCCATTCGTAAGTTTCGCCCCAGAGTTGTTCATCATGGACCACATTGACCAACTGCACCACTATTCTAATCCGATCATCCCATTCGCTAACACTACCTTCCAATATATATTCGACATTTAATTCCTGGGCAATCTGGGAAATACTCTTAGATGAAGACACATACCTATTGGACGAGATCGGTGAGATCACTTTTAATCCATCCATTCTGGAAAGATGATTACGTATTTCATCCATCATCCCATCAACCAACAGGGAATCTCTGCCTATGATCTTATTATTAAAAGGAATAACGGCAATAGATTTCTTTTCGATTGATTTATCCGCCACAGTTTTTGTGTAATTATTATATGGTAGTGTCCGGGAAATCAGCCCCATGGCAATAACTAATAGACCAGCTAGCATTGCCAATGTGCGTCTCCTTTTCTTTGGTAGCCATCTATTGACGTTGGCGACATCAGCTTTCTTTTCTCTCTGGAGGATAAAGTACGGTCTATCCTCATCTAGGAGTATGGAATCATCGATCTCCTCATGAAGGCCTCCGGTAAACAGTGGCTGTAATCCTTGATGTACTAAGATCTCCGGAGGATACTCAGCACTTTGAAATACCGGGTCAGAATGTGATCGACTGGAAATTACCAAAGGCATAATCAGATCTACTTCGGTACATTTTTCCCGGATAAATCGAGCACAATCGAGCGCTAACAGCAGGTTGGGAAATGAAAGTTGAAATGCTTCTCCCGTATAATTAAACTCCTGCGTTCCCTGGTAACGTAGGGTTCCCTGATCGATTATACTTTGTAAAACCTGAAGATTATGTAAACCTTCATGCCTATCTTCTTTTACGACTCTGAGAAAAGAATTAATTCTTCCGACAAGCAGTACGATGGGATTCAATGGAGTTGTGTGGCATTTTAGCTAAGATACTAAAATTGGATTATCGGCAATGCTTTTGCTCAGATCACGCCGTCTGACAGGAATTATTAGTCCAGATATACCCATTTAAATCAACATTGCACTTTATCCAATCAACAAGATTAATTGATAGCGACTATTCAATCTTGAAAGGATTAGCATTTTTTCGGTGAGTGCTGGGTACCACTCTCCAATTGGAAACATATATAAGTATCAATCAAATCATTTAAACAATATGTCTCCAAAATATTTTTACCTGGTCATCTTACTGGCCATCTTAAATAGTGTTGCAGGTCAGAATGGTGGAAATGGCACGCTAACCAATTATTATTATGTCTGTGCATCCGG
>JAGQWV010000315.1 GCA_020437045.1 Saprospiraceae bacterium
GGATGGATCAATATACTTGGTTGAATCGCATCAATATCTTCTTCCGGTAACGGACCGATGCGTTTCCAATTATTGCCGTCCATATCGGAAATTTCCATATGTACTTTCCATCCATCTGTATCTGATTCAGTACTCGAAGGATGCAAAAGCATACCGTTGGCCAGGAGCTCCGGCTTGTTCTTAATAGGGCCAAGAATATCCTCTGGCAATCTTCGTGGCAGGGACCAGGTTAATCCCTCATCAGATGATACCATCAACATTCCCCACCATTCCCGCGGACTCGGGCCTACTTTATAATATAATGAAATGTCTCCCGTTTCGGCGTTTCTGAATAAAACCGGATTCCAGCAAGGGTATCGCTTATCTGCGTGCTGTATTCCATTAGCCACCTCAACCGGGGCCGTCCACTGACCATCCGTGCTGCGGGCAATCCAGATACCGACATCTTTATGCTTTTCATGGGTACCACCAAACCAAGCGACCATATAGCCATCAGCGGTGCTGCAAATAGTTGAAGCATGACAACTTGGAAAAGGAGCTTCCTTAAATACAAATCCAGAATCCACAATTTGTGCTGTAATTTGATAGGAGGAAACAAAAAATAAAAAGAGAAAAATTAAATGGTTTCGGTTCATAATTCAAAATTATCCAGACAATATACAATATTTAAAAAGATAGGATAATCAAACGTACTTTGACCGATCATTGTCAATTCTTATCATTAATTTGGTGCACATGACTGCCGGGCAATACACTTACGAACAACAACATATCGCATCACCTCCTGCCAATTTCTGGAGTAGACTGAAATATCTTGGTCCCGGATTTATTCTTTCAGCTTCGATTGTTGGTTCCGGAGAATTAATTGCTACCACCACTTTAGGGGCCCGTGCCGGCTTTGTAACATTTTGGGTGATCATCATCAGTTGTCTCATCAAGGTCATGCTACAGATTGAGTTTGCCAAGCACACGATTCTAAGTGGCAAAACGCCGATGCAGGTATTCAATCGAATGCCGGGGATGCGAATTAAAAATAGCCACTGGAGTGTATGGTTCTTCTTTATATTAATGTTGACCAAAATGCTGCAACTAGGTGGTATCATTGGTGGTGTTGCGATCATTCTCAATATGAGTTTTCCATCGATTTCCATAACTCTATTTGCCATATTATTGGCGCCGCTGGTCGCTTTATTGATCTATCGTGGTTACTATCAGTTCATTGAGAAATTTTCATTATTGATGATAGGGCTCTTTACGATTTTCACTTTTATCTGTCTCATTTTTTTGAAATACACACCATATGCTATTACGGCTGATCAAATCTGGCAGGGGCTACAATTCCAATTACCACCTGCAGCTGTTGCCGTGGCTATTGGTGCTTTTGGAATCACTGGAGTAGGTGGTGATGAAATAATAGCCTATAATTATTGGTGTCTCGAAAAAGGATACGCATCTAAAACCGGAATTAACAATCATACGGATGCCTGGGAAAAGCGAGCGAGAGGATGGATCAGAGTGATGCAATTAGATGCCGTGGCTGCAATGATTGTTTATACGGTGATGACGGCAGCTTTCTATCTACTGGGTGCAGCCGTATTACATGCCAGTGGAGATCTTCCCGAAGGTTATGCCATGATTGAATCGCTCTCGCGTATGTATACCGAATCATTGGGGCCAGGTGCCAAAGTTTTCTTTATGCTGGGAGCTTTTATGGTTCTCTTTTCTACACTTTTCGCAGCACTCGCCGCTTGGACCCGCCAATTTTCCGATGTTTTTGGACAATTGGGATGGATCGATTTTTTCGACAATAAAGAACGGGCAAAATCAATAGCTATCCTGAGCTGGACCTTCCCCTTCCTATGGTCTTTAATCTTTATATTTATCAAACTGCCAGTGGCAATGGTCATTGCCGGAGGAATTATTACCTCTATTATCCTGCTATTGGTGATATGGGTGATCATCCATTTGAGATACAAGCAATTGCCATCGAATTTCAAACCGAAACTGACCTATGATCTTCTGCTCTGGATCAGCATAGTGGTTACGATCGCCATCGCCGTATATGGATTAGTACAAATTTGGGCCTGATTAAAGATTCATTCTTAGTAATTATTCTACCGACCAAGTTGTTCCAAAAATTCTTTGGTGACCAGAGCTAGATTCGATATGGCCAAAGGAATATTCCACTGATCGCGATTTCGCTTTTCTACATAATTGGAAATTGCCCGGATTTCGATAAAAAGATGACGATGAAATCTGCAGCAATAGAAGAAAGAAGCGCCTTCCATACTTTCGATTTCCGGCTGGTATTTTTCGGTAATGTGTTGGATCGATTTTTCGTTTCCATGCACTTTATTTACCGAAATTGCCCGTACTGAGGGTAACCGGCCTCCAACATGTGGAGCATTTATCACTCCATTTGCAAACGGTTCTTCATCTAATTTTGCCAATCCTGCCGAAAATAGATCCAAAAAGGACCCATCGGCTTCTTCCACACCGAGATCACCAAATCTTTCTTCTCTAACCTGTACTACAGTACCTATTGCCAGGGCCCTATTAAATGCACCGGCAATCCCCAAATTGATCACTAGATCATATCGATGGACAGTTAAGTGAGCAGACAAAACTACGCCCGTGGCAATGCCTCCAACACCGGTAATTAGCCATGATATTTCATGATTAAAAAAGATACAAACATCTTTCTCAGAAGCAGAGAATTCTTCTCCAGAAATTAGTCGATGGAGAGGTTCAATCTCCTTTATTGTGGCCGAAACAATCAATAACCTCATCATTTATTTTTTGCCAAGTATCCAATACCAGCCATCGGACTGAGACCTAACGCCTGATGTACTGAACTGCTGATATCACATGCTAAGCCGGAATTCAGTGAATATCCAATACCAAAAGTCACTAACCCGGGATTGGTATTAAATCCAACCCGAAAGGCAAAATTGTCCTGATATAGATATTCCAATCCCCATTTAACATTCTCTCTAAAGTCAGATACTTTTTCGATCTCTCCGGAAATCCACAATTTATCAGTGGGCTGATAAGCGACCCCAATATTAAGGATAGTTGGTAAACCCTCCCCCTCGGCCCAGTTGATCTCAAAAGGATTGTATATGGAAAAACCAACCAGAATACCTGAAGTAATTACTGTTTGCATCCCAAATTCTGCCGTTATAGCAGAAGTATTTCCATAAGCCGGAATACTGGCCTGGATATAATCCAGTCGTGTCCCAATGGATAGTTGATCTAATAACCTTCTGGCATAGGTAAGTCCCACCAGCTGTTCGTTGAACTCTGCAAAACCGTGATAATAAATACTCAGACCAAAATTGCCATATTGGGTAGGTAAGCCACCCACTGCCGAATAAAAATTCAACCCTTCATTATTGAATCTTCTTTCTGCTGTGACATAAAAACCGGGCGATACCAATGAGGCTAACCCCGCTTGATTACCATACAATGCCATCACATCGGTTTTCGTTGACCGGATAGCGCCTAATGCTCCACCTGATGCACCAGGACTTAGAGAGAGTACATTTTGGCTAGCTGCATCGAATGTCCAAAAAATCATCAAGGTCATTAAACACAGGATTACTATGGCTGTCTTTGGCATGTAAAGTTTTCTTAGCACCAAAATAGGGCTATTAAAATAAAAAAGGGCGTCCAAAATTCAGAATGCTGATTTGGACGCCCACTAAGTAGATAGTGATTGAAATACAACTTCAAAGATCACAGACCATCTGCCAGTGATCCTTATCAAACTCTTTTAAATTAAGTTCTTTTTTCTTTTCCCGGAGCGGTTGGATGTATGGGTCCTTTCTTTTTAATTTGTTCCATAACATACTTTATGGCTGCTTCGATTTGCGGATCATTGCCTTTAGCCAACTCCGTAGGGTCTTCCTTAACTTCAATATCGGGATCAACCCCATACCCTTCCTTAAACCAGGTGCCATCAGGATTATACATTCTGAAGGTTGGCACGGTTACACCACCACCATCGATTAAAGAAGGCGATCCGGAAATACCAATCAATCCACCCCAGGTACGTGTACCGATGACGGGCCCTAATCCTGCTTTTTTAAAATAATCAGGAAAGGCATCTCCACCGGAACCGCTCCATCCATTGGCTAACATGGCCATAGTCCCAAAATTTGCGACCGGTGGCCATTGCCAGTTTTTACCATCTCGTACGGACCAATAAGCCAATGGTTTCCGGTTCAATAATTCGATAAACCGGTCCGGAATTTGGCCTCCATTATTAAATCGTTCATCCACAATCAAACCTTCCTTATTCCACTGTCCATAAAATTGACGAACCAATTCTTCCTGTCCATCGAGACCGGTACTGGGCACATAGATATATCCAATCTTACCGTCAGATGCTTCATCTACCTTCTTCCGGTTACTCTCAATCCAGGCCAGATTTCTCAATCTGGTTTCATCGCCCAACATTTCTACGAGAACTGTTTTTGCTCCTTCGTAGGTAGGCTTAGAATTTATGGTGAGTTCAACCGTCTTTCCCGCTAGACCTTCAAAAGCTCCCCAGGGATCTGAATATTCTGTCAGACCCACTCCATTGACAGCCAGAATGTAGTCTCCCTCTTTAATATCAACACCAGGCAAATCCAGCGGACTGCGGACCTCATTATCCCAATCAGCTCCCCGGATGATCTGCTTCACTTTATACTGCCCCTGATCAAAAGCCCAGTCTATACCCAGATATCCCACGCTCTTTTGTGCGGGAGTTTCCTGATCACCCCCGCCACGATAGGTATGCGAGGCATTTAGTTCAGCGATCAATTCGCCAATAATAAAATTGACATCATCACGATTCATGGCAAATTGAATCAAATCTCCATAGTGGCTTCGTAAACCGGTCCAATCAACACCATGCATACTTTTATCATAGAAGAAATCTCTTTCAAATCTCCAGGCATCATTAAAAATTTGTTGCCACTCCTGCCGGGGATTTACATTCATTTCCATCTCTCCAAAAGCAAGCGAATTTTCCATCTTTTGGTCTGGAGCTACATCTATAATTCCCGCTGATCGCCCACTCTTCACAATCAACATTTTCTTCCCATCCGCGGAAATGCGGTACCCTCTCACTCCGGAGATGATGGTTTTTTCCTCCTGATCTTTCAAGTCATAAATCATGACTGAACTCTCTCCGCCATCACTACCGCTATTTGGTGATCGCTGATAAATTACCTTGCCCGAAACGGCAGAAACATCTCCCATGTTTCCAGCAGCCGGTGGCAGCATAATTAAACGTCTTTCAAAACCATCGAAATCTATTTCAACGCCATTATCATCTTTATCTAATGAATCTTTGGTGGCATTCGCCTCTTTTTCATCCTTCTTTTCATCAACTTTAATCGCTACCGTGTCATTTTCTGGAGCCAAAGGAGAGGCCACATCCTGCCGCAATGCGATCGCAGCCAAACCGGTAGCATTGGGATAAACCCAGGTATTGTCAAAATCTGAATATACCGGGTCGAAGTTCCGGTTTGTGGTGACGTACAGATAATCCCCGTCAGGGTCAAAGGCACCAACATGATCCGAATAAAACCCGGAAGTGGCTTGTTTGGACTCCATGTTTTTGGTATCATATATAAAGATAGCCGCATTACCATTATCTAAGGACTTATTGTAGGCGACCCACCGACTGTCCCCTGACCACTCAACTTCAAATCCCCTCAAGCCTCCCTCAAAGAGCGAAATATCCTGATCTATCTTACTTACCTTACCATCGGAAATATCAACCATTTGGATGGTCATTGTCTGGTCGACAAATACCAGTTTTTTACTGTCTGGTGACCAATATAATTGATACCTAAATCCGGGTCCAAGTTTCGTAATTGTCTTCTCCTTATTACCCATTTTCAAATCTCTCAACGTCAACTCATATTCTCCAGACTGATCACTCCAATAGGCAATGTAGCGACCATCAGGTGACCAGGCGGGAAAACGTTCTGCCGTACCGGAAGATCTGGTTAAATTCTGCACAATACCTTTTTCTGCAGGCAAAGAAAATAACTCTCCCCTAGCCTCAACGACCGCACGCATACCGTCCGGTGCAATATTTATATTTTCCACATATTCATCAGCATCCACCTGATGTGGTTTGATGGAAACCAAATCACTCGTCACTTCAATTTTCACCTCCTGGGGATCATAGGATTGCAGATCCATGATATACATCTTTCCGCCAGCTTCAAAAACCATATTACCGGGTCCCACTGAGGGCATATGTATATCAAAATCCGAAAATGTGGTTATCTGTTGATTTTCTTTTTTCTCGATATCATAGGCCCAGATATTATACCTTTTTTCGGGTCCTTTATCTGACAAATAATAGACTTTATCACCATACCACATTGGCATTTCATCATTTGCCTCATTGTTGGTAATATTTTGAGATTCCAGAGTTTTTAAATTAAAGATGAAAATATCGGCGGCCATCCCTCCCCGGTAACGCTTCCAATTACGAAAGATCCTTGACTTGTCTGTGAAGGCAATCATCGTAGCGTCTGCATTTAAAGACCCAAATTCACCATAGGCAATTGGCAATTTTTCCGGTAGACCTCCATCCTTTCCCAGCTTATAAAACTGGCTAAACCGCTGCTTCCCACTCTCCATTGACGATGTGTAAAGAAGATGTTGTCCATCGGGATACCAATCCTGAATTCGATCACCCATTCCATGGTGAGTCACTCTTTCCGGCAGGCCTCCTAAAGCTGGTATCACATAGATATCCACATTACCGTCATAGTTGCCGCTAAAGGCGATGGATTTACCATCAGGGGAAAATTTTGGAGCAATCTCCGAGCCCACAGGTGAACTGAGTTTTGTAGCGACTCCACCGCCGATCGGTACAATCCAGATGTCACCACCATAGCTAAAAGTTATGTGTGTCGCTGAGACATCAGGATATCTGAACATCCTCGCACTAACCTGTGCGTCAAGTTCTCCCAAGATGAAGAACAAACAAAGAAATATTATTGATTTACTGTAATTCATAGAAATACATTTTAGTTGGTTGACCAAAAGAACTGTAAAAATTATAAAAACCTTGCTCTAAAACGATTCAATACGATTTATGCACTACTTCTCCCCATTGAATGGATACATATATCGACCAGTGAAAAATATTATCACAGCCAGGCAATCTATTCTTCTCCCATAAATGGATAGCGGTAGTCTGAAGGAGGATTAAAATTTTCCTTTATGGTCCGGGGCGATATCCACCGGTAAAGGTTGAGAATTGATCCTGCCTTATCATTCGTACCACTGGCGCGAGCACCACCAAAAGGTTGTTGCCCGACCACCGCTCCGGTAGGTTTGTCATTGATATAGAAGTTACCCGCAGCATGCCTCAGTTCATTGGTAGCCTGGATGATAGCATTTCGGTCATCCGCAAAAATAGCTCCGGTCAAAGCATAGGGTGAAGTCTGATCTACCATTTTCAAGGTTTCATCGTATTGATTTTCATCATAGGTGTAGATGGTCAGCACCGGGCCAAAAATCTCTTCACACATGGTCCGATAAGCGGGATCTTTCGTGCGAACTACCGTAGGTTGGATAAAGTATCCTTCCGAGTTATCAAAATCTCCGCCATGGATGATGCTCACCTGCTTATCCCGTTTGGCTTTACTGATATATCCGGTGATACTATTGTAGGCTTTGGCATCAATTACTGCATTTATAAAATGCGAAAAATTTTCCGGTGATCCCATGGTGATCGCGGAAAGGTCCTGTCTCAGATATTGACTCACTTCCTTCCAAAGATTAGAAGGAATATATGCTCGACTAGCGGCTGAACATTTCTGTCCCTGGAATTCGAAGGCACCTCTTGCCAGAGCCGTTGCCACCTGCTTAGGATCGGCAGAGCGATGAGCCAGTACAAAATCTTTCCCGCCCGTTTCTCCCACAATCCGGGGATAGGAGCGATATTTCTTCAGATTTTGACCAATGGTCTGCCATAATAATTGAAAGACTCCTGTGCTTCCTGTAAAATGTAATCCGGCAAAATCCGGATGGTTAAAAACAACTTTGCCTGCCACTGGGCCGTCGACAAAGACCAAATTGATGACCCCGTCAGGCAAACCCGCTTTCTGCAGGACTTCCATGATGACATGGGCTGAATAAATCTGGGTCTCCGCACACTTCCATACCACTGTATTTCCCATCAGTGCCGGAGCTCCAGGCAGATTGCCAGCGATAGAAGTGAAATTAAAAGGAGTGATGGCAAACACGAATCCTTCCAATGCACGATATTCCAACCGATTCCATATACCGCTGGAGCTTTCGGGTTGCTGCTGATAGATTTCGGTCATGTAGGTAGCATTGTAGCGATAAAAATCTGCCAACTCCGCCACACAATCTATTTCTGCCTGATAGATATTTTTGGATTGACCCAACATCGTCGCGGCATTCATAATAGCCCGGTAGGGTCCAGCTAATAATTCTGCTGCTCGCAAAAAGATGGCCGCCCGTTCATGCCAGGGAGTGTTTTCCCAATCCTTTCTGGCTTTCAAGGCAGCTTGAATGGCATCACGCACGTTTCTAGCACTTCCATGACTATAGGTACCAAGCGCTTCATGTAGCGCATGGGGAGGATGGATCGTTCTTTTATCTCTGGTTCGTACCTCCTTTCCATCTATGACCATGGGAATATCCCACAGTGCACTTTTTAATTCTTGAATGGTTTGCTTGATTGTTTCCCGTTCCGGCGATCCCGGAGCATAACTCAGTACCGGCTCATTATACACTACCGGTAGTTCGAAAATTGCGTTTGACATTGTTTGACCACTTTTAGTTTGGCCGCAAAGATAACGATTTGATCATATCCTTATGTGACCCCTTGGTCAATGTCACAAGTCGGAAGCGATGCGTGAAGGCACAAATTGGCCTACATCACCACCGCCTTTGATAATCTCCCGTACGATGGTCGAACTGATATGCGAAAATTGAGGCCGGCTGATCAAAAATACCGTTTCCAGATCATCTACTACGATAGAGTTTATCTGGCTGATTGTTTTTTCATAATCAAAATCGGATGCATTACGAAGGCCACGAATCATATACTTAGCTTCAATCTGTCGACAATAGTGCGCGGTTAAGCCTTCATAATAATCAATGGATATCGAGGGCTGGTCTTTAAAAACTTCTTTTAGCCAGGCTAATCGTTGCTGAAGGGGAAAAAGATATTTTTTTTGCGCGTTTTCTCCTATCGCTACCACGATCCGGTCGAAAAGTGGAATAGCCCTATGCACAATATCAACATGCCCACTGGTAATCGGATCAAAAGAACCAGGAAAAACTGCAATTCTCATTGTGTCTTAAGGTTGGTTATTCGTAAAGGTCGGAAAAAAGTGGAGACATCGAGATCGTTCTCTTGATTCAGATGCTAAAGTTTGTTTCTTTGCGGTTGGAAAGGAAAATTATCATCATTATCGTTCACCGATTATTTACTAATCTCTAATTTATGGAGCTATCTCTTGAAATGCTGGAACAGGAAAGTCGTAAACTTGATTTTAATTCGACGCAGCGATCAGAGTTGTTAAAAGCCGTAATTCATTATAGTGAAGAATTCCTCGATCATATTGAGGAGATACCCGTGTACCAGGAGTCGCCCGAAGCACTCGAAAGACTGGCAGAGCTTACCTTTGAAGAACAGGCAAGACCCATTGAAGACCTCTTGAAATATATTGGCACGGCAGTGGACAACACCGGGATAAACCCTGCCGGATCAGGTCATATGGGGTATGTGCCCGGAGGCGGAACCTTTCCAACGGCGCTAGGTGATTTTCTGGCAGCAATCACCAACCGGTATGCGGGTATCTATTATGCCAATCCCGGAGCGGTGATGATCGAGGATCAATGCATCCGTTGGATGGCGAAATTAGTCGGATATCCCGATCTGCATGCCGGAAATCTTTCCTCGGGAGGCTCCATTGCAACGTTGACAGCCATCACCGCCGCCCGGAATTTCCATAAAATCACGCCGGAGAATGTCCGGAATCAAGTCATTTATCATACGCAACAAACCCACCATTGTGTTTTGAAGGCAGTGCGGATGGCTGCTTTGGACTTCGCTCATATCCGTCGTATACCGATGAATGACGAATACCAAATGGATGTTGCTGCATTGGCACATCAATTAGATGCTGATCTTTCTCAGGGATTAACACCCTTCCTGATCGTTGCATCTGCGGGAACTACCGACACTGGTATCATTGATCCTTTGGAGCAAATTGCAGCCTTAGCTACTAGGTATAATTGTTGGTTTCATATTGATGCCGCCTACGGAGGGTTTTTTGCCCTGGTCCCGGCACTGAAAGACAGACTCTCTGGTCTATCCAAATCAGATTCCATTGTACTCGATCCTCATAAGGGGCTTTTCCTATCTTATGGTACAGGTGCGGTATTAATAAAAAATAGGTCAGCCGCACTTCAATCACAGTTCTATCGTGCCAACTATATGCAGGATGCTGATGGTGAGCACATTATTCTCAATCCGTCGGATGTCTCACCGGAA
Organism: Saprospiraceae bacterium; assembly: GCA_020437045.1. Lineage (GTDB taxonomy): Bacteria > Bacteroidota > Bacteroidia > Chitinophagales > Saprospiraceae > JABDMH01. The sequence continues at coordinate 10,553 of JAGQWV010000315.1, forward strand.
TTGACAAAACACTTCCGGGGCCTGAGAATGTGGCTCTCACTCCATTTGACGGGAATAAAACCCTACAGAGCTGCCCTTGAGGAAAAACTGAGGTTAGCTCAATATTTCCATGCCAGCGTTTCCAAATTGGGTTATGAAGTAGGACCGAAACCAACACTTACCGTTTGTCTGTTTCGTCAAAGTGTCGGTAATCTGGAAGGAGATAACGAAATAAACCGTCGAATACTTAATACAATTTTAAAATCAGGTAAAGTTTTTCTCTCATCAACGACCCTGGATGGTGTATTTTGGCTACGTATCTGTGTGATGGTTTTTCGTACACACAAAAAAAATATTGATGACTTGTTGGACATTCTGCAAATGAATGAACAGCGTATTGGATGAAAGTCCGACAATTAATTTCTGACAAATAAAATGTGAAGATAAATTACTTGATCAAGTTGAACCCCCCAGTCAATTTATAAATTAAATTATTCCCAAGATAATTCCAAAATTATAATAGGACCATCCAAATTAAAAGACTAGTGCAGCATTTCCGCAGT
>JAGQWV010000316.1 GCA_020437045.1 Saprospiraceae bacterium
AGGGCAATACCTCCATTTCGCTCTGCAAGGTCAAGTGCCTCTTCAGCATCCAGAAAACCATATGCATGCATGAGCGAATAATTTTGCGAAAGCAGCGCATAACCCAGCGCTAACGTAGAATCTTTGCTGATTGCCAATTGCAACAGGTCATTCGAAAGTTCGAAAGACTGTGCTGTACCTCGGTTTGCCTCTTCTCTAGCCTCTGTGAGCAAACGAAATGTCGTTAATGACATTCGTGACTTAGATTCCGGCTCTTCGTGTTTATACGGATTTTCCCGAACCTCCAGAAAAGCTGCTAAATCAGTGGAAATATCGGCAGGATCTCCAAAGAAATCCTCGGGCTTTTTATTATAAGACTTTGCCCAGATATTACGCCCGTTTCTCACATCCACTAATTCCATATTGATGCGTATACTGTCATCGGGCCCTTGTCGCAAGGTGCCAAAAAGTAGATGGCTCACGCCTAGCTCTTCACCAATCTCGGTTGGTTTCTGAGTACTGTTTGCATAGGCTTCTGTTGATCGAGATGATAAAACCTGCATCCCGTAAAACGAAGAAAGTTTCGTCACGAGGTTTTCCAAAAGACCAGACTTCAAGCTGGCATCCATCCCCCCAATACCATCAAAGCGAAACGGCATCACTCCCATCGTGGTTATATCGTCTTTCAGCAAAGAATTTAGATACATATTATATCGCCACAACCCGGCAATAGCAAGGAGGAAAACCAACACCGTAGCCATTAAATAGGAACGATATCGCTGGCCAACCCGGTTTTGTAACTTACCTTCCAGAGCATTTCTGGATGGAATTTGTAACCCATTCTGCACCAGCCCCATGACCCTGATCGGCTTGTCTACATTTTTGAAACGCAAAGATCCCAGACTTTTGACCTGATATCCACCATGTTTAATATCCTGCCAAAATTCCTCAGAAAAAAGAATGCTTTTCTCAACTCCAATAGACTCAATACGTGAGGCTATATTAACTCCATCACCATAGATCGCTGATCCCTTTCGAACAATTTCACCCCGGTGGATTCCGATTTTTAGGGGTAACTTCAAACGGTCGACATGATTTTGTATGGCAATTGCGCAATTAATCGCGTCCTGTGAGTCATCAAATATGCTGAGGCTACCATCACCATAATATTGGATAATTTCTCCCCCAAACTCCCGATGCAAGAGCTCTAGTTGTGCCTTATGCGATTCCATCTTCAGGATGGTTCGTTGCTCATCTTTGTGCATCAGACTGGTAAAACCCAAAATGTCTGTAAACATGATGGCACAATGAGACCGCCTGGAATCATCTATCTCCCGTACGACTGCCTGCGACATGACCATCAAAATATCATTTTTATAGAAGATTCTTGAAATATTAATCTGAACCTGTATTTAGAAGACGAAAATTCCATATGGAAGTTGCATTGGGGTTACGACAGGTAAGAGATGGTGTCTTATGGTTTCCATAAACTAGTCGTCATTAGCCTGCCAGATCTCCAAAACGACTCGTTCAAAGCGATTCGTCCGTCTTAACAGATTCAATCTAACCGAAAATATCATATATCATATTGAATTTCAACTAATTATCACATATTTAATTCCTTAAATTGCCCTGTACAAATAAATCAACCTACCCCATACTACACATCATTTTAACACTCCAAATATCGATCCCACAATGCTCTTTATAGACAAACTTTTACCATTCATCTAACGAAACCACACCTTTTTCTTCGGAGCAATACCAATAACAATGAAATTATATTTGGATACTTTTCTACACCGGAAAAATAGAGAAAAGGAAGTCGAACGGTACGAATTTAAAAATTTGTTAAAATTGAACTTTTCTGCCTTTTGAGGACTTCACACCTCACAAAACATGTCAAGCTCGCAGGAGATTAACCATCGTACGGACTTGGTTTCTTTTTAATAATTTGGAAATTGCCAGAGATAGATAACATACGACATCTAAATATATGGAGGCAATCAAGATGTGTTTTTGATATGTCAAAATCTTTCAGACATAGGTAACCACTTTACTTCAAGCGCGAGAAGTTACCTACAGCTATTGTTCGAGCTGTATTAATTATTATGCTGCCGACTGATAGATTGTCTCTAATAAAATTGATTGCGATCATATCTAAATCCATCATACGCAACTATATTTAAGTATGGAAAAACTCTATTTGACTCCAATATGCCTCATCTTATTTTGTCAATGCCATGCTCCAAAAATGACTTTGGAAAACCCAGTGGCAAAGTCCTTAAATTATCAACCCTGGGAGCAAACAGCTCAACCCGAAGGAAGCGCAGCCTTTCTTGGGCTCGGCTCATTCGCCAAGGTACTATGCACTGCCATTTTTGAATCAAAACGGGATCCTGTGGAAGCAGCCACGCATAGCGGAAAAATTATTCTTGCCGAAGAATATCAGGATGAAGTAAAGTACTTTATTGACTATGAGCAAAAGCAGGTCAAAGCATTTCTGGGTGATTCTGTCCTTCGCACTGCTTCTTTCCACGGAGATCAGGGATGTTCTATTGATGGTCCTTCCGGATTGCATTTTTATCCCCGGGCCATTCAGAGTATTCTTCCTCCTGCTGATGAGTTAACCTGGCCTATGGGTGATTTAAACAGTGGGTCCGATGACAGATACCCGGTTGATTTACTCGACTCGGTGCTGGAGGCTGCTTTCGAGCCACATTCTCTAACCGCTGCCTTTCTGGTAATTCATAAGGGGAAAATCATTCTGGAAAAGTATGCTCCAGGGATTACTAAGAATACCCAGTTAGAAAGTTGGTCCATGGGTAAAAGCCTGACGGCAACGCTGATTGGCAGGATGATGCAAATGGGAAAACTCACATTAGATCAGCCAGCACCCGTGGAGGAGTGGCAGAGCGAAGGAGATCCCCGCAAAAAGATAACTATACGTGATCTGATGCAGATGAGTAGTGGTCTTCGCTTTCCGGCGCATCGTGATCCGGAAGTGAAAGTACCCCTGGCTAAATTAGCACATATGTACATATATTGTGACGCCATCAATATATTCGATTTCTCGGTAAACCGTCCATTGGAATTTGTGCCTGGCACCACCGGCCGATACCGCAATTGCGATCCACTCACTTTAGGATATATTCTTCGTAACTCAATCGAAGCCGATCAAAATGATTATCTGAGCTGGCCGCAGAAAGAACTATTCGATAAGATTGGAATCCGGCATCAACTATTAGAGACTGATCCTTACGGCAATTTCATCATGACCGGCTTTGACTATGGTACAGCCAGAAATTGGGGACGTCTGGGGCTTTTATATCTCCAGGATGGGGTGTGGCTAGGTCAGCGATTACTTCCGGAAGGATTCACGGAATTTGTTTCTACTCCGGCCGCCAGCTGGGATCAACCTATCTATGGTGGCTTATTTTGGTTAAATGGCACAGGAGAATTGGATCTGCCAAAAGATACATACTATATGGCCGGAGGCGGAGGGCAGCGCACCATTATTTGCCCGTCTTTGGATTTGGTGGTCGTACGCTTGGGCCATAGTGAAGGAGGTGATTATGCCGATAAATCACTAAATAAAGCATTGGGCTATCTGAAGGCAGCGCTTTAGATTTAGATCAAATTTTTGAGCAATAAGCACAACCAAAAAATCATCATATTGCACAGGTCCTCCATTTTATTCGGAGGGATCAAACCGGAATTATGAAAGCATAGTGACTTCCTTCGCCCGGTTGACTATCCAATTTCATAGTACCCCCTAAATACCGTATTCTGGAATTGATGTTGGATAAGCCAATCCCCCCTTCTGCTATAGCTTCTGGTTCAAAACCTAAACCGTCATCAGAAATATCAATTACGATATGATCTTCTACTTCAGAAATCGAGATTTCTACAATATTCGCTTGAGCGTGTTTTATGATATTTTGTAGTACTTCCTGAATTATTCGATAAATATTGATCGCTTTCTGTTTATCCAGGCGTAATTCCAAATCAGGTAACTGCAGATTATAAATTATTTCGCGCTGGGCTCTGACATCATCGATAAGATCCTCCACCGCGGCAATCAAGCCCATTTCCTCCAGAGCTCCGGGCATCATATCATGTGAAATGCGCCTTACTTCCTTACATGCATTATCAATTAATTTTTGGGCCTTGTCCGCGAGATCAATCTCACCCAATTTCTTAAGTTCCCGCTCTACATTTTGAATTTGCATTCTGGTCGCAGCCAATAAGGTGCCAAGGCCATCATGCAAATCCCTGGCAATTCTCCGTCGCTCATCCTCCTGACCTTGTAACATCGAATTAAGAACCATAATTTTTTGGACTTTCTCCATATTCTCTATTTTCTCTGCAGAAATCCGTTGATTCTTACGAAATCGATCGTATAAAAACCAGGCAAAAAGCCCCGCAATAATTAAAGCAAAAATATAGGAATTACGTTGTCTTGTTCTCGATTCAATGACTACTTCTTGCTTCGCCAAATCAATATCCTTCTGTGCAGATTGATATCGTGCTTCAAGGCCGGCAATTACTTCTTTATTTTCCTTCAATAAGACAGAGTCCTGATATTCTATATAGCTCGATAAAATCTCACCGGCTTGCTTATGGTAACCTGCCTGATGCAGTGTTTTTCCATATGCCTTTGCACAAAAATGATTGAGAATCGGTTGATTAAATTCAGATCCTAAATTATAAGCCTGTTGGAAATATTCCAGACCTGATTTATATTCTTTTAATTCATACTTAATTTCACCCATTGCACAAAAACAATTGATCAGTGAATTCTTAGTCCCAAATTTGTGTGCAAATGGGATTGCACGATCATAATAAGTAATCGCCTGTCCGTAATGTTTTCTTTCCGCCTCAACAGACCCCAATACGGTGAGTGCCTTGTATTGCAACCGCGTATATTGACTAGAATCGGCCAAAGCCAACAAATAACGTGCAGTCATCTCTGCCGAGTCCAAAAATCCGATATGCTGATAAACATCACAGGCTGCACCAAGGGCAATACCAGCCATCGGTTTTCGATCTATCGAGTCAAATTTCTTTGCCGAATCCTTGAATTTCCGCAGCGCAAGACTATCCAGTGATAGATTGTAATAAGCCACTCCAAGGTTATAGTGGAGCTTAGCCTCCTGAAATCCATTTTCCAATTTTTTGGCAAGATCTAAGGCCTGAAGACTAAATTCGATTGCCTCCTCATATTGACTTCTATCAGAATAAATAGCACCCAACGAAATCAAATTACTCAGTATTTCATTTTCATCGGGCACTGTTTTATAAAATCGATTGGATTCCAGGAGAAGTTCTCTCAAAGTATCAAGACTCCAATCATTTCTGTAAATCTCAACAACCAGGGAGTTGGACAAAGCCTGCAATCGTGCATCACTATCGGCATCCATATAACGATGTGCCTTCTCAAGAAAATATTCCGCTGAATCA
>JAGQWV010000317.1 GCA_020437045.1 Saprospiraceae bacterium
ACGATACCCTCCGATATAGTTTTTTACCATCTGCATTTCCGCTGTCGGTACCAAGTCATTCTGTAAAATATCAATCTCCTGATAAATACCTTTGAGGGCCTTTTTAACAAATTTTCGTTCCGTTTCTAGGCTGATACTGATATATCCATCATACTTTAGAGATTCCAGTGTACTTTGTACGCCATAAGTATATCCTTTCTCCTCCCGCAAATTTTTCATCAGCCTCGATCCAAAGTAGCCCCCCAAAATAGTATTCAAAACAAACATTGCCGGCCAATCTTCATGATTTCTGTTAAATAGTCTTCGTCCTACTCGAATCGCTGACTGTGATTTTCCCATGTTTTCAATAATCGTTTCATGGGTGATTTCTTTACCCGGCAATACAGGCGTTGGTAGAGGATTGGTATCTGTCCAGCCTGCCAATTTATGTTCAAGATCATCCAGAAGTGCTTCCGGGAGTCTTCCGGAAATAAAGAGTATACCATTGTGAGGTTGAAAAAACCGCTGATGATGTAGTAACAAATCTTCTCTGGCTATTTGCTGATATAGCGTAATGTCGCTGTTGTATCCATAGGGGTGAACAGAGCCAAAATATTGCTCTGTAGCTTTCCTGTACGCAATCACCTCGTTATTTGACAAGTCTACCGCCAGCCGCCGTTCTGTCCGTTTTTTAAACAGACTTAATTCTCCTTCATCAAATGTTGGATGCCGAATAATATCAACTAAAATGGGAATAAGCCTTATTACGTGCTTTGATAGACAAGTAAGTTGAAGGCTGATATGGTCAAATGAAAAAGGTGAAGAAAGCGTAGCACCCAGGAGATCTACTTCATCGGCGATAGAAGCTGCGGAGAATAAAGCACTACCTTCTTTAATAATTGAAGCCATGGTAGCAGCTACTAATTTCTTCTCTTCGAATGGCCTTCCGGCGAGAAACATGAAGTCAATTTTACATACTTCCTGACTTCCTCCTTCGATCACATACACCTGAAGTCCATTGGAAAAAGTCCTAATTTCTGGAGTTGGAAAATTGATTTGAGCTACTTGAAATAATGGCGGTCTGGTATCAATCATGTACAATTCTAAAAGACGTATAATTCATTTTTTAAATAAGGGTCGCTAAGTTTAAAAAATGAAAGGGAATCATTTACTTTTGTCAATCACTTATTCAATTCGTTACTTCTAAAGTAGCAATATTTCTAACATATGAAATTTAGCATTTCTTCTGCCGATCTATTAAAGAAGATTCAACTCGCCAACGGGGCTATTGGTTCCAATACTGTAGTACCGATCCTGGAAGACTTTCTATTTGTCATAAACGGCAACACCTTAACCATCTCCGCCACCGACCTGGAAACCTCTATCACCACAAATGTTGATGTCATTTCAGACAAAAACGGAGCTATTGCCATTCCTGGTAAGATCTTGTTTGATACCCTGAAAGCACTACCAGAACAACCGATTACGGTTGATGTTGATGATGATAAAAACAGCATTGAAATAACCTCTTCATACGGTAAATACAAATTATCAGGAGATAATGCGGAAGACTTTCCCACTATTCCCAAACCCGATAGCACCGAGACGGTTACCTTGAGCGCACATCTATTGCATGAGGCCATTGTGAAAAGTGCCTTTGCCACTAGTAATGATGAGTTGAGACTCGCCATGACCGGTGTCTACCTGAATATCGACTTTACCAAAATCACCTTTGTCGCCACTGATGCTCACAAGTTGGTAAAATATACTTTTTCGGGTATCGAAGGTGATGTCAATACATCTTTTATCCTTCCCAAAAAATCACTGAGCCTTTTAAGAAACGCACTGCCTGATTCAGGACAAGTAGAGATTTCATTTAATAAATCCAATGCTTTTTTCAGTTTCGGAGATCATAGTCTGGTTTGCCGCCTAATCGATGCCCAATATCCAAATTATAATGCGGTAATTCCCGTTGACAATCCGAATATAATGACCGTTACCCGAACGGACTTTCTCAATTCGTTAAGAAGGATTGCCATCTACGCCAACAAAACAACCAATCAGGTAATCCTGA
>JAGQWV010000318.1 GCA_020437045.1 Saprospiraceae bacterium
TTCTGGAAAAATGGAAAACAGGTCAATCACTTAAGTTTGAACCTACCTGAGCCTGAACCGATGGCAAAGGAGGAATTGCCAAGCTATTTCCAGGTTAGAGATTCGCTAAAGCAGGTATTAGATGGTATCGACGATCAGTCTCCGATCATTATAGCTCCGGAGATTGAAGATATCGTAGAGGAAACCGCTCCTTGATTTCTTTTAGTAAAAAGACTTTAGAAGAATATAGATAATATGGTCAATGGGTATTTTCTAGCCTTAGAAAGTCCTTTGCATACCTGCACCGGGATAGATACTTTTCCATATTATGTGCTCCCGTATTAAGGGATTTGGTAGCGAATACTGCTCTCTAAGCCCATTTGGTGGTCATCATAATAGCGAAAGTTGATCACTAAAAGATCATTGTCCTTTAATGTGACATCATAAATGGAAATAAAATTTGCCAGACCCCGCATGAATAAGTCTTCTTTACCCCAGATATTGATTCCCAGGTCTTGATAAGTTCTGATTTCCTCGGGGGTAAAATCTTTAAAAAATTCATTTTTCAAAATTGGCAAACTCTGACTTTTTAAAAAAGGACTTTTTAAGGCTTCCCGAAATGCCTCACTTTCTTTTACCAGAAGCTGGTTTTTTTGACAAGAAAAGTTAACGGATAGGAGCAGTAGAGCGCAAAACAACGTTGGATAGAGTTGAGAAAGGGCTGAAGAGAATGAAGCTTTAAATGTTTCTCTTTTAGCTGAATAATTTGGAAGGTTTGCAGAGTAAGCCATAATCTTAGCAGGATTTACGATCTATGAATTATTAGGATTAGCACCTCTTAAAGAGAGATGCAACAATGAACTACTAGGTTGTATGCCCAGGGAATCATATTTCTCCCTTTATACTACCTGAATATCGGAGAATGCAGGAATTGAATTAAATTTTAATCCATATTTCCAGGCATACCCGCTCTTTTTTTGAGACTATCCAGTTTCTCCCTCAGTTCGCTATAGCGTTTAATCGCATCTTGTCCGGGAGCCTGGTCCGCTTGATCCAGCATACTGTAGAGATAGGAAATCTGGTCGATTAACATGGGAGTGGGATATCTGCCTTCATTCGTCGTTATTTCCGCTTTGATCGTTTTTAATTCTTCTGTCGCCAGCGCAGTGTCGTTTTCCTTAATTTGATTATTCAAATAAAGTTCGAACTCTTTAGCATCATAATGGAGTTGTTGTACTTGCAGCGAAAGTTTTTCTTGGGCGACTAAGTCTTCCTGAGTTACACCGCTAGCCAGAATCCGGGGATCGGCTTTCACCTCGACATTGGTACGGTAGGTAGTAAATCCATCTAACAATTCGATCCGGTACTGACCAGGAATAACCATAGGGCCTCTTTTACCACGATCTGATCCAAATTTTTTAAGGTCATAACGGAGATCCCAGCGGAGGGTATGAGCGCCAGCGGTGGTGATCAATCCCGTTGATGAGTTTTGTGATCTGAAACCGGTCTGCATATCAGTTTCCTCCTCTTTGTCTTTTTCCTCTTTTTCTTCATTTTGATAGGTTCTGATACAAATCCCATCACTATTGTAAATTTTTAAGGTGAGGTCTTTAAGTTCATTTTTCAAATAATAGCGAATATCCATGCCTGGCGCCGGATACTCAGGAATATCACCACCTGAACTATTTCTGTAGCGTTGGTGAAAAGCAGGTTTAGGATGAAACAATACGACCTTGGTATCATCGTCATCCAACTGTCTCAAGGTGCTAATGTCGTCCATGATCCAGAAACCTCTTCCCATGGTAGATAAAATCAAGTCGTCGTTTTTAATCGCGATATCGGTGACCGGGGTGATGGGAAGATTATTTTGAAAGGGCATCCATGTTTCCCCATCGTTATTCGAAATGTACATGCCAAATTCAGTACCAGCATAAAGCAATCCTTCTTGATTTGGATCTTCCCGAATCACCCGGGTGGGAAAGTCGTTGGGTATTCCGTTTTTACCATCGGTCAGTAAAGTCCAGGATGCTCCAAAATCACTTGTCTTATAAATATAGGGTTTGAAATCTCCCAGGAGATAACGATATACGGCGATGAATGCTTTTCCGGGTTGGTGTGCACTGGCCTCAATTGACTGTACACGACCTTGGGCTGGAAGGGAAGATGGTGTGACATCCTGCCAATTTTTGCCTCCATCCATAGTCAGATGAACGGGTCCGTCATTAGCCCCTACCCAAATCAGTCCTTCCTGAACAGGTGATTCCTGAATGGCGTAAATAGTGGAGTAGTATTCTTCACCGGTGATATCACGGGTAATGGGTCCGCCACTGATGACCTGAGTTTCCGGGGTAAAGGCGGTCAGATCCGGTGAGATGATTTCCCATGATTGACCGTCATTCGTCGTTTTATGGAGGTATTGGGAGCCCATATAAATCACATCCGGATTATGCGGCGACACGTGAATAGGGGATACCCGTTGAAAGCGGAACACCAGGTCCTTGGGGTTGTGCCCATAGATATTAGTTGCTCCGATATAGTATTGTTTTTCCTGTCCCGTTATTTTATCATAAACACCAAATCTGCCTTTGCAATTAGAGTAGACAATATTGGGATTGCCCGGTTTAGGAATTGCAGGGCCAGTCTCACAACCACCTACTTCCTGCCAAAATGATTGTGGTCCTCCCGGTGCCGGATGCGGAGGAAGGGATGGGACAGCGATGGTGGTATTATCTTGTTGACCGGCATAGAGCCAGTAGGGAAATTGGTCATCAACTGCCACCTGATAGAGTTCGGCGGTTGACTGGTTTTCGATAGAAGACCAGCTTTTTCCTCCGTCTAAAGTTATATTGGCACCCCCATCATTACATTGGATAAAAAGATTGCTATCGAGAGGATTGATCCACATACCATGGTTGTCACCGTGAGGGGTTGGCAACCGCTGCCATTTGTTTCCTGCATCGGTAGAGTGCCAGTAGGCGGTTGCACTGACATAGATACTATTGGCATTTTGGGGATTTGCATCGATATTGCAATAATAGAATGGGCGATCCAATAGTTCTTTTTTAGTACTCACCAGGGTGAAATTTTCACCG
>JAGQWV010000319.1 GCA_020437045.1 Saprospiraceae bacterium
GGATCATTTTTTTTTTTTTTTTTATTTATTAAACCCCAAACCCTCCAACGCATGCTGAGGGCAATTGGACGGATACGATTTATGCATCGATTGCAGGATCGCATCCAACAACTCGGAGAAGATATAGTCATCACTTCGAGGGCGCTAATGAAAAAGTCTTTCAGATATCATCTCGGTGCATTTCTATCAACCGTTGGAGCCTGGTCGAGCCGGTTTTTTCTCATCATTTCGTTAATCATCGGTATAACAAGAAGCATTCCATTGCACCTTTCTGCGATTTTTGAATTGTATGCACGCATCCAAACGCTGTTTGTAATGATGGCCGTGAGTCCTACTCCGGGTGGTGCGGGATTTGCAGAAATCTTATTTGGCAACATACTTTCAGATTATGTTCCTAGCGGGATTAGCCTTGTTGTTGCTTCTATTTGGAGACTCTTAGCCTATTACTTCTTTCTCCTGATGGGCATCATTATTATCCCTCAATGGTTGCGGACGATAATCAAAACCCGGAAATCAAAAAAGGGCAAACATGGAATAAACACCCAAACTTCTGGTGAAAGTCCTATTTCATGACAGAACTTTACGCCATCTTTGTGGCTTATCTGACAAAATGACCTGAATCTGTAGATGGCAGGCAAATTGATGTCCTAATTTCCAGTAGTTAAATACGAACTAAGTATGTCAAAAAAGAAAAATGATACTGAAAACGGCGAACAATTCGGTCAACATGACCCGGAGAGTGATACTTCTCCCGGAGCATCGACCAAAAACCTGGAAAGTGAATTGGCGGAGATAAAAGATAAATATCTCCGGTTGTTTGCAGAGTTTGATAATTATAAAAAGCGTACCGCCCGGGAACGCCTGGATCTTATACGTACGGCTTCGGAAGATTTGGTAGGGAAGCTTCTACCGGTATTAGATGATTTTGAGCGAGCAAAGAAAAATGCTGAAGACTCATCATCACCTGAATCTTTTAGTGAAGGCGTATCATTGGTGTACCAAAAATTGCATCATGCGTTGGAATCCAAAGGGCTAAAGGCCATGGACCCGGAAGAGATAGATTTTGATCCGGAACTTCATGAAGCAATTACCAAAATCCCCGCTCCAGATCCATCTCTAAAAGGTAAAATCATTGATGTGATAGAAAAGGGATATTATCTGAATGATAAAATCATAAGACACGCCAAGGTGGTAATTGGCGAATAGGAATAAAAGATCAGCATGGCAAAAAGAGATTATTACGAAATTTTGGGTGTAAGCAAAGATGCCGATGCTGCAGCCATCAAAAAAGCATATCGTAAAACTGCGATTAAATTTCATCCAGATAAAAATCCTGGAAACAAAGAAGCAGAAGAAAAATTTAAAGAAGCAGCAGAAGCTTATGAGGTATTAAGTGATGCTGACAAGCGGGCAAGATATGACCGATTTGGTCATGCCGGTGTTTCAGGTAATGGTGGGTTTGGTGGTAGCGGAGGCATGAGTATGGAAGATATCATGGAGCAATTCAGCGATATTTTCGGTGGCAGTCCGTTCGATACTTTCTTTGGAGGTAGCTCTACCCGGAGCAGAAGGGGAGGTGGAGTCAGAGGGTCAAACCTTCGGATAAAAGTCAGTTTGACTCTGGAAGAAATTGCTAAAGGAACAACCAAAAAAATCAAAGTCAAAAAGCAGGTGAAATGTGATACCTGTAATGGATCCGGGGCTAAGGACAGTGGTTCTGTATCGACATGTGGTACTTGTGGAGGATCCGGATATGTTCGTCAGGTTAGAAGCACGTTTCTCGGTCAAATGCAAACGACATCTGCTTGCCCAACCTGTAGTGGTAGCGGTCAGGTAGTGACGGCCAAATGTAATACCTGCAAAGGCGATGGTCGTGTCTATGATGACAAAACGATTGAGATTGAAATTCCAGCAGGTGTTGAAGAAGGCATGCAATTGTCGATGCGCGGACAGGGTAATGCCGGTCAACAGGGTGGACCTCCCGGAGATCTGCTAATCAACATCGAAGAAAAACCCCATGAATTTTTGAAGCGTGATGGGGCTAGTATTATTTACGACCTGTATCTAAATTTTGCCGACGCAGCCCTTGGGACATCAGTTGAAGTACCGACCATTGATGGTAATGTTAAGATCAAAATTCCTGCTGGCACGCAAGGAGGCAAAATTTTCCGTCTTAAAGGTAAAGGCTTGCCGGTGGTGCAAAGTTATCAGCAGGGTGATCAACTAATCCATGTAAGTGTTTGGACACCCAAGAAACTTACTGCAGACGAGAAAAATCTGCTGGAGAAAATGAAGAAGATGGATAATTTCACACCTACGCCAACCAAATCTGACAAAGGATTTTTCGAAAAGATGAAGGACTATTTTAACTCTTGATCTGATGAGAGGTATACCGTCTGCTCTTCTCTATTTATTACCATTGACGATTTTATCTTCTTGTCTGGCAGATCATTTTTATGCTGAGACGGCAGAGATTGTTGATCAATCATGGCAATATGTAGATACACTGGAATACTCTTTTGATATTCAAGATACCACCACCCGCTACGATATAGGTTTGACAATCAAGCATTCAGATGAATATGCATTTCAAAATCTTTATGTAAAGATCTTTACCGTGTTTCCGGATGGAAAAAACCTCGCTCAGACACTTCCAATTGACTTTGCAGATCATACGGGCAAATGGTATGGTGTATGTAGTGGAGACATCTGTACCCTGGAAGTAATATTACAGGAGAATGCCATCTTTAACCAAATGGGAATGCATCACTTCAAAATTGCCCAATTTATGCGGGTAGATCCAGTAATTGGCATTGAGTCTATTGGTCTGTTTCTAGATCAAAAAGATTAGAACTTGAGATGTTTGACGGTCAGGCTATTGTTTATCAATTGCTTTAAACTATCAATGCCAATCTTTAAATGCCGTTCGACATAATCTGAAGTCACCTTTTGGTCGCTTTCGTCCGTTTTTACTCCTTCCGGCACCATAGGCATATCGGAGACTAGCAACAGAGCACCGGCGGGTATCTGATTTTTAAAAGAAGCAACAAAGATCGTCGCGGTTTCCATATCGATAGCGATCGGACGCAGGGAAGAAAGATAGTCCTTAAAATCTTCACGGTGCTCCCAAACCCGTTTGTTGGTGGTATAGACGGTTCCGGTCCAATAATCTTGATTGTAATCCCGGATGGTGGTAGAGATGGCTTTCTGTAAGGCAAATGCTGGTAGTGCAGGCACTTCGGGGGGCAGATAGTCATTGGAGGTACCTTCCCCTCTGATGGCGGCTATGGGTAAAATCAGGTCACCAACATGATTTTTTCCAGTCTTCAGTCCACCACATTTTCCAAGAAACAAAGCGGCTTTGGGTTCAATGGCAGTGATGAGATCAATGATGGTTCCTGCATTGGGACTACCCATCCCAAAATTGATGATTGTGATGTTTTCAGCAGTAGCGCTGGTCATGGCACGACCACTACCTTTGACCGGAACCATGTGCCAGTCGGCAAATAGTTCAACATAGTTGTTGAAATTTACCAATAGAATGTACTCCCCAAATTCATTGATGGCAGTTCCGGTATATCTGGGTAACCAATTTTCTACAATTTCCTTTTTTGTCTTCAATTTGATCTAGATGAAATTGCTGGTTAATCTAAATGTGAACGCGTTAGCGTGAGAGATACATATTACGTTGACGATCCATCTCTCTAAAAAAGGGATCTTTTAGATCTTTAATGAAGCGAATGGCTTCTCCGGTACTTTTCATTTCGGGACCCAGGGCTTTGTCCACGTTGGGAAACTTCTCAAAAGAGAAAACAGGAACTTTTATCGCATAGCCCTCCAACTTCTTGATAATTTCAAAATCTTTCAGTTTCTTGACCCCAAGCATGATTTGCGTTGCGATATTCAGATACGGTACACCATAAGCCTTGGCTATGAAGGGTGTTGTTCTGGAAGCGCGTGGATTGGCTTCTATCACATAGACATGGTCGTTCTTTATGGCAAACTGGATGTTGATCAATCCCACTGTTTTCAATGCCTTTGCCAGGATCTTGGTATACTCTACCATCGTGTCTATAGCCGTTTGCGAAAGACTGTAGGGTGGTAAAACGGCAGAACTGTCACCGGAGTGAATACCGGCTGGCTCGATGTGTTCCATGATTCCCATGATATGTACATCTTCACCATCGCAGATGGCATCTATCTCCGCTTCTTTGGCCCTCTCAAGAAAATGATCGATTAATACTTTATTATCCGGCAGGTGTTTAAATATACTCAGAACACTGCGCTCCAATTCATCATCATTGATCACGATCCGCATTCGCTGGCCACCCAACACATAAGAAGGTCGCACTAACACTGGATATCCAATCTTCTCCGCAATTTTCAATGCTTCATCAGCATCATCGGCCACACCATAGTTAGGATAGGGTATATTTAATTCTTTGAGCATGTCCGAAAAGCGACCCCGATCTTCGGCCAGGTCCAGTGCTTCATAGCTGGTTCCAATAATTTTAATACCCTTCTCATGAAATTTCTGGGCAAGTTTCAACGCAGTCTGACCGCCAAGCTGAACGATGACCCCTTCCGGCTGCTCTAATTCTATAATTTCCTCAATGTGCTCCCAAAAGATGGGTTCAAAGTATAGTTTATCAGCGATGTCAAAATCAGTCGAAACGGTTTCGGGATTGCAGTTGATCATAATGGCCTCGAATCCTGCTTCTTTGATGGCTAATACCCCATGAACACAGCAATAGTCAAACTCGATTCCCTGACCAATTCTGTTTGGACCACTACCTAAGACGATAATTTTTTTCCGGTCAGAGGGTATGCTTTCATTTTCCTGATCAAATGTGCTATAAAAATAGGGTGTCTGCGCTTCAAATTCTGCCGCACAGGTGTCAACCATTTTGTAGGTTCTTCGTATCCCTAGTTTCTTTCGATGTTTGGTCACTTCAGCCTCTGAGATACGTAGTACCCAAGCAATTTGGGCATCAGAATATCCTGCTTGTTTAAGGCTTAATAAAAAATCTGCAGGAATATCTTCAGCAACATTATATCGCAATAATTGTTCTTCCATATCCACCAGATCCTTGACTTGCGATATAAACCATGGATCGATCTTGGTCAGTTTATGGATGGATTTCCTTGGCACCCCCAGTCGAAGAGCATCCTTTACCCGGTATATCCGGTCATCACTGACTAATTCCAACCGCTCAAGGATGTCTTGAGTCTTAATCCATTCCTTTTTGTCTGCACCAAGTCCCATCCGGTTATTCTCCTGAGATTGACATGCTTTTTGCAATGCTTCTTTAAAGGTGCGGCCTATAGACATTACCTCCCCAACTGATTTCATTTGCAACCCCAGAATATGGCTGGACCCATAAAACTTGTCAAAGTTCCAACGCGGCATCTTGACAATGACATAATCTAGGGTCGGTTCGAAGAATGCGGAAGTGGTCTTGGTTATTTGATTACTTAATTCGTCAAGGGTATATCCTATTGCTAGTTTAGCAGCGATTTTAGCAATAGGATACCCAGTAGCCTTACTAGCAAGTGCAGAAGACCTGGAGACCCTAGGGTTAATTTCGATAGCAAGCAGATCTTCGGTTTCCGGATCTATGGCAAATTGGACATTACAACCGCCGGCAAAATTACCAAGTGATCGCATCATCCGGATCGCATCGTTTCGCATTTGCTGATAAGCGGTATCGGATAGGGTCATTGCCGGTGCCACTGTGATACTATCCCCGGTGTGGATTCCCATGGGATCCATGTTTTCAACGGTACATATAATGACGACGTTGTCATTGCTGTCGCGCAAAAGTTCTAACTCAAATTCTTTCCAGCCTAAAACGGCCTTCTCTACCAGGACTTCGTGAGTTGGTGATGAATTAAGGCCATGTCGGAGAGCGTCGTCAAAATCCTTTTCCTCCATCACGAAACCGCCACCGGTTCCACCCAAGGTATAAGATGGTCGTATGACCAGAGGAAAACCAATTTTTTGGGCAGCCTCTTTACCCTCCAGAAAAGAATTGGCAATAAAGGATGGGGCGACCTTCATTCCAATTTCATTCATCAGTTTTCGGAAAGATTCACGATTTTCCGTTAAGTCAATAGCCGCCAGATCAACGCCAATGAGTTTTACATCAAATCGCTCCCAGACGCCCCGTTCTCCTGCTTCAATGGCCAGGTTAAGTGCCGTCTGGCCACCCATGGTTGGTAGTACAGCATCGATTTGTCTTTCTTCAAGTACCTGGATGATGCTTTCGACGGTGAGTGGCAGCAGATATATATGATCTGCAGTGACAGGATCTGTCATGATTGTTGCCGGATTGGAATTTATCAGGCTAACTTCAATGCCTTCTTCGCGTAAGGAGCGAGAAGCTTGAGATCCTGAATAGTCAAATTCACAAGCCTGGCCGATCACAATTGGACCGGAACCAATGATCAAAATTTTATGAATGTCGTCTCGTCTGGGCACTTTCTCGGATCACCTTCACAGCAAATGTACATTATCTTCTGGCTCTGAGACCTTTCTCCGCGCAAATCTTCCCAACGTTAACAAGCACAGCAGAATAATCAAGCAAGCCAGACCAGAAAGTGCCAGAACCGGCTTTGAAACGTCACCGATCTGGAATCAAACCGGTACATACGACGCTTAACAGGAATGGAAGTGGGTTTTGAAAGGCATCACCACCAAACCAGACATTTTTGTACGGTAAGGAGCTCGAGTTTCTATCAACGGCTTCTGTTTTGAATTGAGGCAATATTCCCTGTCATTATTTCCTGTCAGAACAATCAATCCGATTCGACAGATTAAAACGATCCTGACGGGCTGGTCCTTCACACGCAAATGACTTTAAGTAGTGATTTATAAATCACTTTTGGGAAAGGAGGTTTTTTACTGCTCTAATTCGTTCATCTATACAAGTTAAAACGTTTCCCTCCTTGTAGATAAAGGGATTCCACGCAGACCATGCCAGATGACGAACAGGTAATGATATTTTGTTGATCCCGGGCACATGTTGACAGAAAAAAACATAAGCTTTCCTGCAGGAAACAGTGTTTTGTGATCTGTTTCCCACTATTACTACAGCAAGTCGTCGGATACATGAGTCAAAGCCATGGAACTCAATCAACAAATTGACATTCTCTGGATTTTAGTCTGCAGTTTATTGGTCCTGTTTATGCAGGCTGGATTCTGCTGTCTGGAATCAGGTCTTTCCCGCTCCAAGAACAGTATTCACGTCGCCATCAAGAATGTGGTCGACGTAAGTATTGTCGGGATCCTGTATTGGATATTCGGATTCGGCCTGATGTTTGGTACGACAAGCGGTGGGTTGATCGGAACCACACATTTTCCGTTCACGAATTCTGGTTCCGATATATTTCTATCCGCATTTTTCCTGTTTCAGCTGATGCTGTGCGCGACGGCCGCCACTATCGCTTCCGGTGCCTCGGCTGAACGGATGCGTTTTACCGCTTATTTGATTCTCTCAATCGTTCTGGGAGGGATCATCTATCCTGTATTTGGACACTGGGCCTGGACCAGCCATTTTGCCGGTAAAGCACCTGGCTGGCTGGAGTCACTGGGATTCCGGGATTTCAGCGGTTCGACAGTCGTTCATTCTCTGGGAGCATGGGCTGCATTGGCATCGATCATGATTATCGGGCCCCGCATTGGAAAATTCGATGACCAGACCAGTTCCAAAAAATTGCGAGGTCATAATCTCACACTGGCTACCACCGGCGTTTTTATTCTCTGGATGGGCTGGTTTGGATTTAACGGCGGAAGTGAATTTGGTTTTACTTCGCATGTTCCGCAAATCTTTATTAATACGTTTCTGGCTTCCGCCTGTGGTGCCATCACCATGCTGGTCTGGCAATTCTTTCAGCGTAAACAAATCGAAATCGAAAACATTCTCAATGGTCTGCTGGCCGGTCTGGTCGCCAGCAGTGCCAGCTGTGATGCGGTTTCGCCGGCATCAGCCGTAGTGATTGGAATCATCGCTGCAATTGTCATGGAAGCGGGTGTCTGGGTTCTGGATCGATTCCAGCTCGATGACACAATTGGCGTGATTCCCGTCCACGGCTTTGCAGGCGTCTGGGGCACACTGGCTGTCGCGTTGTTTATTCCTGCTGAACTCCTGTCGCATTCCCGATTGGAACAGTTTCTGGTTCAGTTATTAGGTTGTACCGTCTGCTTCATCTGGTGTTTCTCTTTCTGCTGGGTCACATTACGGGTCATCAGTCATTTTGTCCGGCTGCGTGCGACGGAGGATGAAGAGCAACTGGGACTGAATATGGCAGAACACGGCGCCACTACTGAAATGTACGACTTGTTGAACCTGATGGAACTGCATATCCAGGGGGATTCGGATCTGGGAGAAGAACTGGACGAAAACAGCGATGTCGGCCTGATTGCAAAACAATACAAACGGGTTTCGCAAGTGCGGGATCTGGCTTTGAATGAACTGCAGGACCGGACAGAAAACCTGGAACAGACTCGCCGCGAACTGGAAGAAAAAGCCGAACGATTGAAACAGGCCAATATCGATGCAGAAGCTGCATCACGTGCCAAGAGTGAATTTCTGGCAAATATGAGTCACGAAATCCGGACGCCGATGACGGCCGTCCTGGGATACACCGATTTACTGATTGAAGAAAGCTGGGGACGCCCGAGCAGTATTCAATTACTGGATGTGATTAAACGCAACGGAAATTATCTGCTGGAACTGATCAACGATATTCTTGATCTCTCCAAAATAGAATCGGGAAACCTGAGCATTGAAACTATTCAGTTTTCGCTGCTGGAAAATCTGAAAGAGATTCAGTCGCTGATGAAAGTCCGGGCGGAAAACCGGGAACTCTACTTCAAACTGTCATTTGAGGGTAAGATTCCTGTAGAAATTCAGAGCGACCCGACAAGGCTCAAACAGATTCTGATCAACCTGATTGGGAACGCGATTAAATTCACACCGGAAGGTGGAAAAGTTCTGGTAGAAACATCGTATCTGAACTCCACTTCAGAGGGTCCTCTGCTGCAATTCAAAATCCGAGACACGGGTATCGGCATAACGGCCGAGCAGATGGACTTGCTCTATCAGCCGTTCGTGCAGGCAGACTCTTCCACCACTCGTAAGTTTGGTGGAACCGGTCTGGGGCTGGCGATCAGCAAACGTCTGGCCGAGATGCTGGGGGGCAATCTGACATGTGAAAGCGTGCCCGGCGAAGGAACGGTCTTCACTCTGACAATTGGAATTGGTAACCCGGAAACTCTGGAGTTTTATGAACAACCACTGGTTGATTTCAAAAAGGTTTCCGTCATCCAGCAAGAATCGGGACTGGGTGAACAAAATTCAGAAACATTGAAAAGCGGAACCTGCTCGATACTGCTGGCGGAAGACGGTGAGGACAACCAGCGTCTGATTTCCACATTGCTGAAAAAAGAAAAAGCGCATGTCATGCTTGCTGAAAACGGTGACATCGCAGTCAGGCGGGCACTGGACGCCGAGCAACAGGGGAAACCGTTTGATATTATTCTAATGGATATGTCGATGCCGGTTCTGGATGGATATGGTGCCACCAGAAAACTGCGCGAACTGGGAATTGAAACTCCCATCATTGCTTTGAC
>JAGQWV010000320.1 GCA_020437045.1 Saprospiraceae bacterium
TTTTTGAGATATTGCTCCAGCCAATGAACGCTCTCTGCATCGAGATGGTTGGTCGGTTCGTCAAGAAGGAGAATGTCGGGTTTACTCAGGAGTAACCGGCAGAGTGCCACCCGTCGTCTTTCACCACCCGAGAGTACCGAAATTTTGGCGTTATCAGGAGGGCAGCGCAACGATTCCATCGCCACTTCCAGCGTGTGATCGAGATCCCAGGCATTTAAATGGTCCATCTGTTCCAGCAACTCGCCTTGCTTTTCTATCGCCTTCATCATTTCATCATCGTCCATGGGCTCTGCCAGTTTTGCCGAAATCTCTTCGTAGGCTTTCACCACATCAGCGATATGTTGTACACCTTCCGTTACCGTTTCTTTGACGGTTTTGTTTTCATCCAGTTCGGGTTCCTGTTCGAGAAGTCCGATTTTATAATCTTTGTCAAAGGTCACCTTTCCCTGGTAGTTCTGGTCCTTGCCGGCAATAATGCGCAGCAGGCTGGATTTACCAGCACCATTAAGTCCTAGTACACCGATTTTTGCACCATAAAAAAAGGAAAGCCAGATATTTTTAAGTACCTGCTTATTGGGAGGATAGATTTTACTAACACCCTCCATCGCAAAAATGACTTTGTGGTCAGCCATGATAATCTCAATTGTTGATAGGGTGCGAAGATGAGGAAATTTCCCAGTCTATGAAAAAAATGTAATTAGGGCACAGTACTATATGACAGAAATGAAAATATATTGTTTTTGGGGCAACATATTAATTATAATTATTATATTACGGATGCTAAGAAATTCCCTGCTATTTATGATCAGTTAGAGCGAGACCTTAATGAAGTTTGGTGATATCACAATGTTTTGCATGACAATTACGGGTACTCATATTGCCTATTATCATTTATGCACCGAAAGCTATGGCTGCTGATGCAGGAAATAAGGATGTAAAATGGCACGGACAGCCAATCTGTGGGAGAGGGGATAATTATTAATCGTTGGAGCAGTCAACACTATCGAAATAAGTGGAAATTACTCGCTCTGGATTATTTACCGGGCTTTTAATGGCACCTACTGGAATTGAGATATAGCAATTTGCAGTGACCCTCTACCTCCTCCTGTCGAACTTATTACCGCAGTATATCGTTTACAACCATACAAATCTAAATCCTGATAATGATCCATCTCCATTGGCAAAACCTCTACTTTAGTGTATTCTTTGCCGGTATGCTGACATTGTATTCCTGTCATTCGCCGCAGCCGGTTACTTCAAATCCGGACCCTGCACACAACAGTGAAAATGCCCTGGATTGGCCTGGAGTATACCGGGGGATGATTCCCTGTGCGGATTGCGAAGGAATTAAAATGCAACTGCGTCTAACCCAGGACGGTACCTATCAGTTAGCCAGCTTATATCAAGGGAAAGACACCACGGTATTCCGGGAGATGGGGAAATTTAGCTGGAGCAAGGAGGGTAGCACCATTACCCTGATTTCGGAACGGGGAAAAGCCCCGGCAGGTATTTTTAAGGTCGGTGAAAATCATCTCCGGATGCTGGACCTGCAAGGTAAACCGATTGAAGGTGCACTGCGGGATCAGTACGTTTTGCATAAGAGTGATCAGACAATTTCCGATAAATATTGGCGTCTGATTGAACTCCAGGGGAAACCGGTAAAGTCCACCAGTACAGATAAGGAATTATATCTCCAATTGTTTGAAGATGGCAACCGGCTAAGCGGACACGGAGGGTGTAACATTATCAATGGCCAGTATCAACTGGCAGCAGGTAATCGGATTGAGATTAGTAAGCTGGTTACGACGATGATGGCTTGTGATATCCTGGACCAGGAACAGCAGTATCTCGATGTTTTGGAGAAAGCGGATAATTATACGTTACAGGAAGATACGCTATCGCTTAATAAAGCCAAGATGGCACCCCTGGCCCGGTTTACTCTGGAATACTTTAATCAATGATTAATTTATAGCGGAAAGAATCGCAGAGCGCCTGATAGCTCGCTTCGATAATACTGCCGTCTGCACCACAGGTCCACCAGGAATTATGGCCATCACTGCTTTTCATCAGTACCTGAACGATCGAATCCGTACCCAGACCGGCTTGCGTGATCCGTACTTTATAGTCGACTAAATGAACGGATTTTAGAGCTGGAAAATGAGAGGCAAAAGCCTCCCGCATCGCGTGGTCCAGGGCTCCGACCGGACCGGAAGATTCGGCGATGGTCATCTTGATATCCGGTTGATCTTCTACGCGCAGCTTTACCACCGCTTCACTGATATTGCTATCGGTATCCCGGACCATCTCTGATATCGTTCGATAGGATACTACATCAAAATCATCTTTCAAATCATGAAAGTGCTGATAAATCTGTACTACAAAAGAAGCATCGGCACTTTCGAATTCGTAACCTTTGTTTTCAAGGTCTTTAATCTTG
The DNA here is from genome assembly GCA_020437045.1 of Saprospiraceae bacterium. GTDB lineage: Bacteria > Bacteroidota > Bacteroidia > Chitinophagales > Saprospiraceae > JABDMH01. Next base: position 2,438 of record JAGQWV010000320.1, read on the forward strand.
GCTAAGAAGGCCCGCATCTGATCGGACTTTTCATCAAGATCGATACCCAGTTCTTTTGCTTTCATAGCCACACTGCTGCTACCCGACATGTCCGACATGAGAATCCGCTGCTTATTGCCAATTTTTTCGGGAGTCATATGCTCATAACTACGTGCAATCTTTTTTGCTGCATTGGCATGCACGCCTCCCTTGTGGGCAAAAGCACTTTCGCCGATAAAAGGTTCTTTCTTATTGGGAGTGATGTTAGCCAGTTTATCAACATTGATCGAAAAGTCGCGGAGTTTCTGCAAAGACTCAAAACAGTTTAAATCGTAACCCATCTTAAAATACAGATTGGGTACGATGCTGGTTAGATTGGCATTGCCAACTCTTTCGCCATATCCATTGATCGTGCCCTGGATCATGGTTGCTCCCACTTCGGCCCCCGTTAATGACAGTGCCACTCCCAAACCACAATCATTGTGACAATGTACTCCAATAGACACATCGTTACATTTTTGCATAGCAACCTTTACCATCTCTGAAAACTCACTGACCTGAGTACCACCATTCGTGTCGCAAAGTACCAGGTAGCCGGCACCACCATCCCTGGCTGCCTGAAGGGTTGCCAGCGCGTATTCCGGGTCTGCTTTGTATCCATCAAAATAGTGCTCGGCATCATAAACGACCTCTTTACCCTGGGCTTTGAGAAAAGCTACCGATTCCCTGATCATAGCCAGGTTTTCATCCAGGGTCGTTTTCAGTACATCCGTGACATGTAGTGGCCATGATTTACCAAAAATGGTAATCACCGGAGTATTTGCATCTATTAACTGTTTTAGTTGAGGGTCGCTCTCTACGGCTAGATTTGCCCGACGGGTAGACCCGAAAGCCGCTACTTTAGCGTGCTTCAGCTGTACATCGGTCATCATCCGGAAAAACTCCATATCTCTTGGATTCGAACCGGGCCAACCTCCCTCGATATAGTCAAATCCGAAATCGTCGATCCGTTGTGCCATCAGGATCTTATCTTCTGCCGAAAAAGAAACACCTTCTCCCTGGGTGCCATCACGAAGTGTCGTGTCGTATATCAGAATTTTTGTCTTGCTCATCGCCTGACTTCCCTGCGCATTTTTTGATTTAAAAAAAGAAGGTCGAAGTTATAAATTAATCGCTGTTTAACTGTTGAACTGGGCAATTGTTTAAGTCCACTCTGAAATTTAGCCGCTCTCACTGTTCACGCCTTTCCTCCCTCCACCATTCTCTCATGTTATGAATTAATCGCTGTTTAACTGTTGAACTGGGCAATTGTTTAAGTCCACTCTGAAATTTAGCCGCTCTCACTGTTCACGCCTTTCCTCCCTCCACCATTCTCTCATGTTAT